>NZ_JBFULY010000040.1:0-30254 GCF_054049655.1 Cellulomonas sp. P5_C5
GGGTACGACCGCGCGGCGCGGTTGACGCCGGACCCGGCCGACCGTGCGCGGCGCCTCGTCTCGGCGGCGGAGAGCGCCTGGCGTGCAGGGCTGCCCGACGCCGCACGCGACCTGCTCGACCGGGCCTCCGCGCTCCCCCAGTCGCCGGCCCTCGGCACGCGCGCCGCGGCGCTCGACGGTGCCGTCGCCGCCCGGACCGGCGCCGTGGAACGCGCGCGCGACGTGTACCTGGCGGCGGGMACGCGTGCCGCCGACGAGGACCCCGACACGGCGGTGACGCTGCTCGCCGAGGCCATCCTGGCCAGCCAGTTCGCCGGGGACGTCGGGACGGCCGAGACGGCTGCGCGCCTCATCGCCGGGCTCGAGCCGCGGACCGCGTCGGTGCGCTGGGTGGGGGCGATGGCGATCTCCGTGGCGGACATCCTCGCGGGCGCGGGCGGACCGGACCTCCTGCGGTCGGCGTCCGTCGAGATGGACACGTTCCTCGACGACCCGCAGCTGGCCCCGTGGCTGGTCGTGGCGCCGCTGTACCTGCGCGAGAGCGCGGTGGGCCGCGAGAACATCCCCACCGTCGTCGCGCACTCGCGGCGCCGCAGCGACATCGGCGGGCTCCCGATCCTGCTGTTCTACGTCGCCCGCGACCAGGCGACCACCGACCGGTGGGACGAGGCCGTAGCGGGGTACACGGAGGCGATCCAGCTCGCCCGGGAGGCCGGGCAGGCCACCGACGTCACCGCGTGCCTGGCCGGGCTGTCGTGGCTCGAGGCACGACGCGGGGACGCCGACGCCTGCCGGGTCCACGCGCAGGAGGCCCTGGCCCTCGCCGACGAGCACCACCTCGGCTTCTTCCGGACGTGGGCGATGACCGCCCTCGCCGAGCTCGACCTGGGCCTCGGTCGTACGGACACCGCCCTCGAGCGGTACCGCGAGCTCGACGCCGTCCTGACGGACCTCGGTCTCGTCGACGTCGACCTCTCCCCCGCCGCGGAGATGGTCGAGGCCATGGTGCACCTCGGGCTGGCCGACKAGGCGAGCACCCTCGCTCKGGCGCTGACCGAGCGCGCCGAGGTCAAGGGCCAGCCCTGGTCGCTCGCCCGCGCCGCCCGCGCCGCCGGCCTGACCTGCCCCGACGCCGACGTGGACGTGTGCTTCTCGGTCGCGCTCGCCTACCACCAGCACACCCCCGACGACTTCGAGGCCGCCCGCACCGAGCTCGCCTACGGCTCCCGCCTGCGCCGCCTGAAGCGCCGCGTCGACTCCCGCCCGCACCTGCGGACCGCCCTCGCTGCGTTCGAGCGGCTGGGCGCCGTCCCGTGGGCCGACCAGGCCGCCGCCGAGCTGCGCGCGACCGGAGAGACGGCCCAGCGCCGCAGCGCCACCGGGCTCGACCACCTCACACCCCAGGAGCTCCAGGTGGCCCGCATGCTGGCGGCCGGACGGACCACGCGGGAGGCCGGCGCGGCCCTGTTCCTGAGCCCGAAGACGATCGAGTACCACCGGCGGAACGTCTACCTGAAGCTCGGGATCCGGTCCCGCGACGAGCTGGCGGACGCGATCCCCGACTGAGCGCGGCTCAGCCTGCGACGACCACGCGGATCTCGTTGTTCCACGGGTCCTCGAACGCCAGCACGCGGCCGTCGTCGCGGGTCGCGACGCCGCGGCTGGCGAGCCGGGCACCGAGGGCGCCGCGCTCGTCGTCGCTGGGCAGCTCGATGGTGACCTCGCCCAGGCCGAGCGCGGGCCACCGACCCTGCGCGCCGCGGCTCTGCCACGTGTTCATCGCGAGGTGGTGGTGGTAGCCACCGGCGGAGACGAACAGCGCCTGCGTCCCGTACTCGGCGGTGACCTCGAAGCCGACCGTGTCCACGTAGAACTCGTGGGCGGTGGTGATGTCACCGACCTTGAGGTGGACGTGACCGACGGCGGCCGCCCCGTCGAGGGCGTCGGGGTCGGTCAGGTTCTCGCGCAGGAACCCGTTCGGGTCGAGGTACTCGGTGGCCATCGCGACGCGGCCGTGCTCCCAGCCCCACTGGTCGCGCGGGCGGTCCCAGTACAGCTCGACGCCGTTGCCCTCGGGGTCGTCGAAGTACAGCGCCTTGGACACGAGGTGGTCGGAGCTGCCGGTGAACGACGACGGGAAGTGCCGGGCGACGGAGTAGACGGACGACGCGAGGTCGCTCTGCTCGCCGAACAGGATCGCGGTGTGGAAGAGCCCGGCCGCCGACGACGGCGCGTGCTTGAGCAGGGGCGTGTGCTCGAGCACGACGGACGGGACGCCCTGCCGGCCGAGGGTGACGCGGTCGCCCTCCTGCCCGAGGACGCTCAGGCCGATGCCGCGCGCGTAGTAGTCGGTCATCGCGTCGAGGTCACCGACCTTGAGGGTGACCGCGCCGACGTCCGTGCGGGCGTCGAGGATCTCGGTCATGCCGTCAGCCCGAACCCGCCGGTCCACGACGTCTGCTCGGTCGCGGCGAGGGTCAGTTGGAGGAAGCCGAACGCCTCGAGCTCGTGCGCCCGCTGGAGCGAGCCGGCGTCGACCACGCGCAGGCCGCCCGCGTCGATGACGGAGGCGAGCGCGGTCTTCGCGTCGGTGTCGTCGCCCGCGACCAGGACGCTGGTCCGCACGTCGCCCACCTCGCCGCTGGTGAGCGTGGCCGCGAAGTTGGTGTTGAAGGCCTTGAGCACCGACGCACCGGGCACCGCCTGCGCGATGACGGCGGCGGCGGAGCTGCCGGCCGGGACGACGAGCGAGTCGAAGGTCGCGAAGTCGACCGGGTTGGTGATGTCCACGAGCACCTTGCCGTCGAGCTGACCCTCGTACTGGGCGAGCACCTCGGCCACGGCGGCGTACGGGAGGGCGAGGATCACGATGTCACCGGTGATCGGGTCCCCGACGGTGCCGTGCTTCGCCCCGGGGATGGCGACCTTCAGGGGCGTCCGGGTGAGCACCTGGGCGTCGTTCCCGCCCGCGATCACCCGCCAGGCGATGGCCGCACCCATGTTGCCCGCTCCGACGATCGTCACCGTGCTCATTGCGTCCTCCTCAATTGGTTGTTGCTACAACAACCATACGCCTAATAGTTGTAGCGTCAAGTATTTGGTACGGTCGACGTCATGACGGACACGAGATGGCTCAGCGACGAGCAGCTGCGCGCCTGGAAGAAGCTCATCGCGGTCGTCGAGCTGCTCCCCGGCGCCCTCGAGTCCCAGCTCCAGCGTGACTCCGGCCTGAGCCACTTCGAGTACTTCACGCTCGCGATGCTCTCCGAGGCCCCGGACCGGACCCTGCGGATGACCTCCCTCGCAGCACACACCAACGCCACCCTCGCACGCCTCTCCCACGTCGTCTCGCGGCTGGAGAAGCGCGGACTGGTACGCCGGGAGGCGTGCGCCGAAGATCGCCGCGCGACCAACGCGGTGCTCACCCCCGCCGGGTGGACCACGGTGGTCGCCGCCGCACCCGGGCACGTCGGCACCGTCCGCCAGACCGTGATCGACCCCCTGACCTCGGCCGACGTCGCCGACCTCGACCGCATCATGGGCCGCATCCTCGACGTTCTCGACCCCTCGCACGTCATGGGCGGGACCTCGCCGACCGATGACTGAGGTGTGCTCCTCCTCCTGTCGCTGATCGGCTTCCTCGCGCTCGCCGCGAGCATCGTCGTGCGGTGGCTGCGGCGGCGCGTGGACGTCCTCGGGCGGATCGCGCCGTTCCCGGCGATCAGCGTCGCGCTCTCCCTGGCGCTGGCCGTGGCCTGCGCGGTCCCGATCGCGCGGGAGGCCTGGCTGGAGCACCGGCTCGAGGCGGCCGCCACGCAGGTCGCGGGCGGACCCGTCCAGGTGGACTGCCAGGGCCTCGGGCAGGCGTTCGTCGACGTCGGCCAGGAGCTCGGCTTCGTGCGCTGGGGACCCGACGGCGTCCCCGAGCGCGAGACGCTGATCAAGGTCCGCGTCTGCAACGACCTGCGCGCGTGGCTGGGCTCGACCAAGGCCGACCCGTCGCTCGACCAGGTCGTCGCGGTGCACGTGCTCACGCACGAGACCATGCACATGGTCGGCATCGTCAGCGAGTCCCGCACCGAGTGCGCCGCCGTGCAGCGGGACGCCGCGATGGCCGTCGCCCTCGGCGCCTCCCCCGCGCAGGCCCAGGATCTGGCCCGGCGGTACTGGACCGAGGTCTACCCGCGGATGCCGTCGAGCTACCGCGGCGGCTGCGGACCGGGCGGCGAGCACGACGAGAACCTCCCGGCAGCACCCTGGCTCGCCGACGCGACGTCGTAACGTGGCCTCGTGGGCCCCGTCCGCCGGCGCCCGTGCCGAAGGAGGCCGTCGTGTGTCGTTGGCTCGCGTACACCGGATCGCCCGTCCTCATCGACGACCTGCTCTACAAGCCGACCAACTCGCTCGTCGTGCAGAGCCTGCACAGCCGGCTCGGGGCGGAGGCCACCAACGGCGACGGGGTGGGCGTCGGCTGGTACACCGAGCACTCCCCGACCCCCGGGGTGTTCCGCAGCATCGAGCCCGCCTGGAGCGACCGGAACCTGCGCGAGCTGGCCGAGCACGTCCGCTCCGGGATGGTCCTCGCGCACATCCGCGCCACGTCCGGCTCGGCCGTGCAGCAGACCAACTGCCACCCGTTCCGGCACGGTCGCTGGCTCTGGATGCACAACGGGCTGCTCGCCGGGTTCGCCGCCATGAAGCGTGATCTGGTGCTCGCCGTCGACCCCGACCTGTTCCCCTTCATCGAGGGGTCGACGGACTCGGAGGTGCTGTTCTATCTCGCCCTGACGTTCGGCCTCGAGGACGACCCGCCCGCCGCCGTCGCCCGGGCCGTCGGCCTGGTCGAGGAGGTCGGTCGCGCGCACGGCGTCGCGTTCCCCGTGCAGATGACGGTGTGCACCACCGACG
Organism: Cellulomonas sp. P5_C5; assembly: GCF_054049655.1. Lineage (NCBI taxonomy): Bacteria > Bacillati > Actinomycetota > Actinomycetes > Micrococcales > Cellulomonadaceae > Cellulomonas > Cellulomonas sp. P5_C5. The sequence continues at coordinate 4,909 of NZ_JBFULY010000040.1, forward strand.
GGCAGCGGCTGTGGGCGTTCCGGTACTCCACCGAGGGGCAGAGCCGGTCGCTGTTCCACAACGCCGACGTCGCCGTGCTCAAGGAGCAGTACCCGGAGAACCCGGTCCTGCACGACCTGTCCGACCAGACGCGGATCGTCGTCTCGGAGCCGCTCGGCGACCTCAAGGGCGCGTGGCACGAGGTGCCCGAGAGCTCGTGCCTGCTGATCGACGCCGGGCGCGAGGAGCTCACCGCGTTCCAGCCGACGTCACCGGCTCACTGAGCGGCCAGGCACAGGCAGAACGGGTGCCCTGACGGGTCCGCGTAGACGCGGAAGGGGTCGTCGGTGTGCCCCCCGTCCTCGGGCGTGCCCGTGAGCGGTCGCGCGCCGAGGCGCCGCGCGTCCTCGTGCCCGTCCGCGTACACCCAGCCGAGCAGCTGCCGGTAGAACTCGGCGAGCTCGCGCGGCTCGGCGCAGTCGAGGGTCGGCTGTCGCAGGTGACGGGTCGTCATGGTCCGACGCTAGGACGACGCGTGCGTCGTCACACGCCGGACACGTGGGTACGGTTCACTCGGGCAGACCATGGACCTCATCTCGCTGGACCGCATCCGTGCGGCACACGTCCGGACCGAGCTCGCGCTCGGCCCCCGCAGCGCGCCCCTGGCCGGGGGCACGTGGCTGTTCTCCGAGCCGCAACCGGGCCTGGAGGAGCTCGTCGACCTCACGACGCTGGGCTGGCCCGCGGTCGAGCAGACGGACGACGGGGTCACGCTCGCCGCCACCTGCACGGTCCGCACGCTGGCGGACCTTCCCCCCGTCCCGGGGTGGCGGTCCCAGCACCTGGTGCAGCAGTGCGCCCGGTCGCTCGTGGCGTCGGAGAAGATCTGGGACTGGGCGACAGTCGGCGGGAACATCTGCGTGGCGCTGCCGGCGGGCGCCCTGACCACGTTCGCGGTCGCCCTCGACGCGACCGCCCTGGTGTGGACGCCGGACGGCGGTGAGCGGCGGGAGCCGGTCGCGTCGCTGGTGACCGGGGTGCGCACGACGTCCTTGAAGCAGGGCGAGGTGCTCCGGGCCGTGGAGTTGTCCGCCGACGTGCTCGCGCAGCCCGCAGCGTTCCGCCGGGTCGCACTCACCCAGCACGGGAGGTCCGGGGCGATCGTCGTGGGCCGTCGCGACGCTGCCGGCGGGCTCGTCGTGACCCTCACCGCCGGCGTGACCCACCCCCACCGCCTGGCGTTCYCCACCATCCCCACTCCCGACGAGCTCTCAGCCGCCGTCGAGGAGGTCGACGACTGGTACGACGACCCCCACGGCGCACCCGACTGGCGGCGGGCCATGACGCTGCGGCTCGCCGAGCAGGTGCGGGAGGAGCTCGCATGAGGTTCGAGGTGAACGGCTCACCGGTCGACGCCGACCCGGCGCCCGGCCAGGTGCTGCGGACGCTCCTGCGCGAGCAGGGGCACGTCGAGGTGAAGAAGGGCTGCGACTCGGGCGACTGCGGGGCGTGCACGGTCCTGCTCGACGGGCGACCCACCCACTCCTGCCTGGTCCCCGCGTTCCGGGCGTCCGGCCGTGCGATCACCACGGTCGCCGGGCTGGACCCGGTGGTGGGCGACGCCTTCGTCGACGCCGCCGCGTTCCAGTGCGGGTTCTGCACCGCCGGCATGGTCACCACGGTGGCGGGTCTCGGCCTCACGACCGACGACGACGAGACCGCCCGCCTGCTCAAGGGCAACCTCTGCCGCTGCACCGGCTACCGGTCGATCTGCGACGCCGTCGCCCGCCGCTGCAACACGGTCGACCCCGTGGCCGGCCAGGACGCCGGTCGGTCCGTGCGCTCCCCCGCCGCCCGGCGGATCGTCACCGGACGTGAGGCGTTCACGCTGGACGTCCCCGCCACCGACCTGACCCACCTCGCCGTCCTGGGCAGCCCGCACGCCCACGCGCGCATCGTGTCGATCGACACCACCGCCGCCCTGGCCGCACCCGGGGTGCTGGCGGTCCTCACGCACGAGGACTCCCCCGCCACCCTGTTCTCGACGGCCCGCCACGAGAGCCGCCTCGACGACCCCGACGACACCCGCGTGCTCGACCCGGTCCTGCGGTTCCACGGGCAGCGCGTCGCCGTCGTCGTCGCCGAGTCGCTGCGCGAGGCCTCGCGGGCGCTGCGGCTCGTGGAGGTCGAGTACGAGGTGCTGCCCGCGGTCCTCGATCCCGAGGAGGCCCGCGCACCCGGCGCTGCCCTGGTGCACGGCGACAAGGGACCGGAGTCTCGCATCTCCGAGCCGGGCCGCAACGTCGTCGCGCAGCTGCACGCCGAGATGGGATCCGTCGCGGACGCACTCGCCGCCTCCGCGCACCGCGTCGGTGGCACGTACCGCACGAGCCGCGTCTCCCACGCGGCCCTCGAGACGCACGCCACCCGCGGCTGGCTCGACGAGGACGGCCGCCTCGTCCTGCGCACCAGCACCCAGGTCCCGTACCTGGTCCGCGACGAGATCGCGCACATCTTCGCGCTCGACCCCGCCCAGGTCCGCGTGCTCACCGGTCGGGTGGGCGGCGGGTTCGGCGGCAAGCAGGAGCTGCTCACCGAGGACGTCGTCGCGCTCGCCGTCCTGCGCACCGGCCGCCCGGTGCAGTACGAGATGACCCGCGCCGACGAGTTCACCATCGTGCCCAGCCGGCACCCGGTGCGCGTCGAGGTCGAGCTCGGTGCCGACGCCGACGGCGTGCTGACCGCGATGCGCATCGACGTGCTCACCAACACCGGCGCGTACGGCAACCACGGGCCCGGCGTCATGTTCCACGGCGTCAGCGAGTCGGTGGCCGTCTACCGGTGCGCCAACAAGCGGGTCGACGCCGAGTCCGTCTACACGCACACGCTGCCGTCGGGCGCGTTCCGCGGGTACGGCCTCGGGCAGGTCATCTTCGCGATCGAGTCCGCGATGGACGACCTCGCGCGGTCCGTCGGGATCTCCGCGTTCGACGTGCGCCGACGCAACGTCGTCGTCCCCGGCGACCGGCTGCTCGTGGCCGACCCCGAGGAGGTGGGCGACCTCGACATGCACTCCTACGGCATGGACCAGTGCCTCGACCTGGTGGAGACCGCCCTGGCCGACCGCTCGGCGGACGCACCTGCGCCGCCCGGCACGCTCGTCGGCTCCGGGACGGCCGTCGCCATGATCGCGACCATCGCCCCGCGCGGGCACTACGCCGAGGCGTCGGTCCGCCTGCTCGACGACGCCCGGTACGAGGTCAGCGTCGGCACCACCGAGTTCGGCAACGGCACCACGACCGTGCACGGCCAGCTGGTCGCCCAGGCGCTCGGCACCACCGTCGACCGCATCGTGATCCGGCAGTCCGACACCGACGTGACCGGGTACGACACCGGCGCGTTCGGGTCCGCGGGCGTCGTCGTCGCCGGCCTCGCCCTGCACCGCGCCGCCCACCAGCTGCGCACCAAGATCCTGTCCGCGGCCGCCGCCCTGCGCGACCACCCCAGCGACGAACCGCGCACCTGGGACGCCCAGGACCTCGGGCCTGACGCGGCGAGCGGTGTGCCGCTGACCGAGATCGCGCGCGCCGTCCCCGGCCTCACCGGCCAGGGCACCCACGACGGCTCCCCACGGTCGGTCGCGTTCAACGTGCACGGGTTCCGCGTCGCCGTCGACCCCGCGACCGGCGAGGTCACCATCCTGCGGTCCGTGCAGGCCGTCGACGCCGGCACCGTCCTGCACCCCGAGCAGCTGCGCGGCCAGGTCGAGGGCGGCACCGGCCAGGCCATCGGCACCGCGCTGTACGAGGAGATGCGGCTCGACGACGAGGGCCGCGTGACCACCGCGTCGTTCCGCAGCTACCACGTGCCGCAGGTGGTCGACCTGCCGCGCACCGAGGTCCTCTTCGCGCGGACCGCCGACGACCTGGGACCCCTGGGCGCCAAGTCCATGAGCGAGGCCCCGTACAACCCGGTCGCCCCCGCCCTGGCCAACGCCATCCGCGACGCCGTCGGCACCCGCCCGCACGAGCTCCCCATGTCCGCCGACCGCCTCTGGCGCCTCCTGCAGGGCTGACCCCCCCGCATCAGCCTCACGCTCGCTGCGTCCGAGGATGTGCGCGCTCTGGCGACCAGATGCTCGGACGTCGCGTGCCCGGAGCCGGGGCAGCGATGGAGCGTCAGGGGTGGGGGGTCGGGGCTGGGCGGTGGATCGGGCCTGCGAGGTCGGTCAGCGGGAGGCCCGTCGCGCCCGTGCGGGACGCGAGGACCTCCGCGAGCACCGAGACCGCCGTCTCGCCGGGGGTCGACGCGCCGATGTCGAGGCCGATCGGAGCGTGCAGCCGGGCCAGCTCCGCGTCGGTGATCCCCCGCTCGACCAGCTCCGCGACCCGCCGGTCCTGCGTCCGGCGCGAGCCCATCGCGCCGACGTACCCCGCCCCGGAGCGGAGCGCGGCGAGGACCAGGTCGGCGTCGAACCGGTCGTCGTGCGCCATCACGCAGACGACGTCGCGAGCGCCGAGACGCTGCTGCGCGAGGTGCCGGACGGGCCAGTCGACGACGACCTCGTCGGCCCCCGGGTGGCGGCGCGGGGTGGCGAGCACGGCCCGGGCGTCGCACACCGTGACGCGGTAGCCCACCGCGCGCGCCACGACCGCCAGCGCCGACGAGAACTCGAGCGCACCGTAGACGACCATGCGCGGCGGTGCCGACGCGACCTCGACGAACACCTCGACGCCCCCGTCGGGACCCTGCACGCGGACGATGCCGGACCGGGTCGGGACGGGGACCTCGTCGGGCAGCGGACCGTCGAGCGCGGTCACGAGCACCGCGTCGTCGCCGCGGGCTGCCGCGGCGAGCACGGGGACGTCGGCCGGGCCGAGCTCGCGCGCGTGCACGCGCAGGACGCCGCCGCAGGTCAGGCCGACGGCGAACGCGTCCTCGTCGGTGACGCCGTACTCCTGCACCCCGGGCGCCGCGCCCGCGAGCACGGAGGTGCACAGGTCGTACAGGGCCCCCTCGACGCACCCGCCGGCGACGCTGCCGAGCGCGGCACCGGTGTCGTCCACGGCCATCGACGTGCCGACGACGGTGGGTGCGCTGCCGGTCATCGACACGACCGTGGCGACGGCGACCCGGTGGCCGGCGGACAGCGCGGCCAGCAGGCGTCCGGCGATCTCCAGCACGGCGGTCACCTCCCGGACGCGACGGGGCACAGGGTGCGACGAGCCTAGACCGCCGCCGGAGCGCCGCGAGTAGCGTCGGCCCATCGTCCAGGAGGAAACGCGCATGTCACATCAGCCAGGCACACTGCGGCCATGACGGCCCGACTGCACGCCCACCAGTACGGCAAGGCCGAGACGCGCGTGGTCCGGATCGTGCGCGACACGCCTCGCCACGAGATCCGGGACCTCAACGTCTCGACCGCCCTGCGTGGGGACTTCGCGGCCGCCTACCTCGACGGCGACCAGTCGGCGGTGCTGCCCACGGACACGCAGAAGAACACGGCGTTCGCGTACGCCAAGGAGCACGGCGTGTCCTCCCCCGAGGCATTCGCCACGTTGCTCGCCCGGCACTTCGTCGACGACGTGGCGCCCGTGACCGGCGCGCGGGTCGACGTCCAGGAGTACGCCTGGGTCCGGGTCCGGGTCGACGGCGTCGAGCACGACCACACGTGGGTCCGCTCCGGGCAGGAGGTCCGGACGGCGTCCGTGACCACCGACGCCGACGGCACGACGGTGATCGCGGGGCTGAAGGACCTGACCGTGCTGAAGTCCACGGGGTCGGAGTTCCACGGCTTCCTCACCGACGAGTACACGACGCTCCCCGAGACGTCCGACCGGGTGCTGGCCACGTCGCTCGTGGCGCAGTGGCGGTACGCGGGCTCCGACGTCGACTTCGACGCCACCTACGCCCGGGTCCGCGAGGTCGTGCTCGCCACGTTCGCCACCCGGCACTCCCTCGCTCTGCAGCAGACGCTGTGGCAGATGGGTGAGGCCGTTCTCGACGCCGTCCCGGAGGTGGTCGAGATCCGGTTCGCGGCGCCGAACAAGCACCACGTCCTGGCGGACCTGAGCCCGTTCGGGCTGGAGAACCCCGGCGAGGTCTTCTTCGCGGCCGACCGCCCGTACGGGCTGATCGAGGCGGTGGTCGTGCGGGACGGCGTCCCCGACGCGGGCGACGCCTGGACACGGTCGGTGGGTGCACCGTGACCCCCGACGACGAGAGCTGGCTGTCGCAGGCGGTCGCGCTCGCGACCGCCAACGTCGCCGACGGCGGGGGGCCGTTCGGGGCGGTCGTCGTGCGTGCCGGCGTGGTGATCGGGGCCGGCCAGAACCGGGTGACGCGCGACAACGACCCCACGGCGCACGCCGAGGTCCTCGCCATCCGCGCGGCGTGCCAGACCATCGGGACCTTCTCGTTGGCAGGGTCGACCGTCTACACGTCGTGCGAGCCGTGCCCCCTGTGCCTCGCCGCGTGCCTGTGGGCGCGGGTGGACCGCGTGGTGTTCGCCGCCGACCGCACCGACGCCGCCCGCGCCGGCTTCGACGACAGCGTCTTCTACGACCTGTTCGACTCCGACCCCGCCACCTGGCCGATGCCGGTGCTGGGGCACCGCGTCGCGACGGCGTCCGCGCCGATGGACGCGTGGCTGGCCCGGCCGGCACGCGTCGAGTACTGAGCCGTCAGCTCCCCCGGTACGTCGAGTACGCGTACGGGCTGAGCAGCAACGGCACGTGGTAGTGCCCGCCGTCGACGACGTCGAACACCACGACGACCTCGGGGTGGAAACCCACCTGGCCGGTCGCGGCGAAGTACGCGGCGGTGTCGAACACGAACCGGTACCGCCCCGGCGGCACGGCGTCGGGTCCGAGCGACCGCGCCCGTCCGTCGTCGTCGGTCACGCCGGCGGCCAGGTCGGTCCACCGCCCGTCGGTGAGAGCGGCGAGGACCACGGGGACACCGGCAGCAGGCCGGCCGAGGGTGGTGTCGAGGACGTGCGTCGTGAGCTGGCTCATGACGCGAACAGCGTCGGCAGGCGCAGGAGCGCGATCTGGCGGAGCTGGTCGGCGACCACGGCGGCCTCCTCGTCGTCGGAGAGCCCGAGCCTGCGGTGCAGCTCGGCGAGGATCTCGGTGCGGCTGCGACCGGCGGCACGGATGAGGAAGATGCGGCCGAACCGCTGCTCGTACGTCTGGTTGCCGACCGCCATCGCCTCGACGAGTGCGGGGTCGTCGGTGGCGGACGCGGCCTGCTCGGCACTGCTCAGCCCCGTGGACCGCTCGCCGATCCGGGGGTGCGCCGCGAGTGCCTCGTCGACCTCCGCGGGGGTCAGGGAGCGTGCGGCGAGGTCCGCGACCCCGACCAACGAGTCGACCGAGGGGTACGGGCAGCCGGCTGCGACCTCGTCGACCCATCGCCTGACGTGCAGCGCGGTCGCCAGCAGCGACCGCGTCTCGGGTCCGTCGTCGATCATCAAGGCCGCCTCCCGGTAGCGCTCCGCACGCGCGCACTGGCACCGTACGGGACGTGCCTCCCACCCACGCAAGCCTCAGCGGCATCGTGCTCGCGGCCGGTGCGGGCACGCGGCACGGCGGGCCGAAGGCGCTGGTGGTGCCGTGGCTCGCCGACGCGGTGGGGCTGCTGCTCGACGGCGGCTGCGCCCGCGTCGTCGTGGTCCTGGGTGCGGGGGCCGACGGGGCACGCCCGCTCGTCCCCGCCGACGCGCGCGTCACGACGGTCGTCGCGCGACGGTGGGCGGACGGGCTGGGTGAGTCGCTGCGCACCGGTCTCGCGCAGGCGGACGGCGACGCGGTCGTGGTCACGCTCGTCGACCTGCCCGGAACCCCGGTGAGCGTCGTGCAGCGGGTGGCGACGACGTGGGACCGGAACACGCTGCGCCAGGCGGTCTACGCCGGGCGCCCAGGACACCCCGTGCTCATCGGCGCGGACCACTGGGCTGCCCTCTCCGACACCCTCACGGGAGACAGAGGGGCACGCGGCTACCTGGTCGCGCACGGCGTCGTCGAGGTGGAGTGCGGCGACCTGCACGACGGGCTGGACAACGACGAACCCCGCGTGTCGAGAAGTCCACATCCTCCGCGTCATCCCCCGACAGCACCCGATCCAGGAGGTCCATCGTGAAGTACCTGATCCTCATCCACTCCAACCCCAAGCCGTGGGCGCACCCGACGTCGCGGTTCACCGACGAGGGCCGCGCGCTGAGCGTCGCCGAGCACGAGGACGGCGACCGGAAGTTCGACGCGCTGCTCGGGGAGCTGTCGGCGAACGGCGAGCTGGTCACCGCCGAGGCCCTGGCCGACCCCGCGTCGGCCACCGTCTACCGCTGGCGCAGCGGCGACTCGCTGGCCAGCGAGGGTCCGTACGCCGAGACGCAGGAGCACCTGGCCGGGTTCTTCCTGGTCGACTGCGCCACCCGCGAGCGCGCCGAGGAGGTCGCGGCGCAGTTCGCCGGTCCGGGGAGCATCGCGGAGCTGCGGCCGGCGTACGCCTGGGAGTGACGCCGGAGCGGCCCGGGCCCTCGTGGAGGGTGCGGGCCGCTCTCGCCGGTGTGCAGGGCTCCGCCGGCCATCTGGTTGGTGCCGGCCGACCGCCGTGGACGGCCTCCTTGTCGCCACGGCGTGCGAGCTGCTCACCAACGTGGTCAAGCACGCGCGCGCGTCCCGGGTGGACGTGAGCCTCTCGCTCTCCGACGGGGGGTGGCACGGCTCGTCGTCGCCGACGACCGCTGCGACCTCTGACCAGGTCGAACGTCCCTGGTCGGCGGCGATCGGCACCGACGAGGATCGTGCGTATGAACGCACCCTGGTGGCGACTGGCGGAGAGCTCGACCCGGATCGAGGACGACGACGTCGACGCGGACCTGCTCCCCCCGTTCTACGACTGACGGGCGCTACCCGACCGTCCTGGCACGCGTCGCGAACTCCTCCGACTCGGGCGGCAGCAGGCAGAACAGCAGCCCGACGGGGTCGGCCATCACCGCGTAGTCGTCGTAGCGGGTGCGCACGGTGGCGCCGAGCCCTTCCAGCCGCGCGATCTCGGCCTCGAGGTCGTCGGTCTCGATGTCGAGGTGGAAGCGCGGCCCGTCGTCGCCCCCGAGGCTCTGGGTGGCCACGTGCGGCAGCGACGCGGCGCCCCGCAGGGCCACGAACGGCTCCCCCGGGATCGGGTGCGGGGTGGCGTCGAGCGCGCCCGACCAGAACGTGGTGACGGCGTCGATGTGCGCCGCGGGGGCGTCGATGATGACCTCGCGGAGCATGATCCGATGCATGACGCGACCCTAGTGTCGGCCGGATGTCAGACGTAGGTTCGAACATGTGTTCGTGCGCTCCACCATCCTGCATGCCGACCTCGACGCGTTCTACGCGTCCGTCGAGCAGCGCGACGACCCCCGCCTGCGCAACCGTCCGGTCGCCGTCGGTGGCGGGGTGATCCTGGCGGCGTCGTACGAGGCGAAGCGCCGCGGCGTGACCACGCCGATGGGCGGTCGCCAGGCTCGCGCGCTGTGCCCGGGCCTGATCATCGTGCGCCCGCGGTTCGACGCCTACGTCGAAGCCAGCAGGGCCGTCTTCGAGCTGTTCCGCCAGACCACGCCGCTGGTGCAGGGCGTGTCGATCGACGAGGCGTTCCTCGACGTCGGCGGCTTGCACAAGATCGACGTGCCGCCCGTGGACATCGCGGCGCGCCTGCGCGCCCAGGTGCGGGACGTCGTGGGCCTGCCGATCACGGTCGGTGTGGCGCGCACGCCGTTCCTGGCCAAGGTCGCCTCCCGGGTGGCCAAGCCCGACGGGCTGCTGCTGGTGCTCCCCGCCGACGAGGAGTCGTTCCTGCACCCGCTGCCGGTCGAGATGCTCTGGGGCGTCGGAGCGGTGACCGCGGCCAAGCTGCACGGGTACGGGCTGCGGACCGCCGGGGACGTCGCCGCGCTGCCCCGCTCGGTCCTGGTCTCGGCGCTCGGCCCGGCCGGCGGCGGCCACCTCTACGCGGTCGTGCACGGGCAGACACCGGCCAAGGTGGTGGTGGGCGGGTCGCGGGGGTCGATCGGTGCGCAGCGAGCCCTCGGCCACGGCCCGCACGACCAGGCGTTCGTCCGCGCGGCGCTGCTGGGGCTGGTGGACCGGGTGTGCCGACGGATGCGCAAGGCGGACCGGATCGCGCGGACGGTGGTGCTGCGGCTGCGGTTCGAGGACTACACGAAGGCCACCCGGTCGCGGTCGTTCCACGCCGCCACGGACTCCTCCGAGGACATCGCCGCCGCGGCCGTGGGTCTGCTGGACGCCGCCGCGCCCCTGATCCGCGAGCGCGGGATCACGCTCGTCGGCGTCGCCCTGACGGGGCTCTCCTCGGACCGGTTCGTGCAGCTGGCGCTGCCCCTCGACCACCCCGACCACGGCGGCCTCGACGAGGCGGTCGACGCGGTCGCCGTGCGGTTCGGCTCGCAGGCTGTCATGCGCGCGAGCCTGCTGCGCCGGGGCGCGGGGATCGCGGTGCCGTTGCTGCCGGACGCGTGACCCCGACCGGCCTCAGGACACCCGCACGGGCTCCCGGCGGTCCGCCGCAGCCTCGGACGGATCGGACGCCTCGTCGTCGTCGTCGGAGAACAGGTCCTCCGCGGACGCCGACGCGTAGCGCTCCAGGTCGAGGATCCCCTCCCGCTTGGCGACGATCGTCGGCACCAGGGCCTGGCCCGCGACGTTCACCGCCGTGCGTCCCATGTCGAGGATCGGGTCGATGGCGAGCAGCAGCCCCACGCCGGCCAGCGGCAGCCCGAGCGTCGACAGGGTGAGGGTCAGCATGACCACGGCGCCGGTCAGCCCGGCGGTCGCGGCCGAGCCGACGACGGACACGAACGCGATGAGCAGGTAGTCGGTCACCGACAGGTCGATGCCGAAGAGCTGCGCGACGAAGATCGCGGAGATCGCCGGGTAGATCGAGGCGCAGCCGTCCATCTTGGTGGTGGCGGCCAGCGGCACGGCGAACGAGGCGTACGAGCGCGGCACCCCGAGGTTGCGCTCCACCACCCGCTGCGTGACGGGCAGCGTGCCGACGGAGGACCGCGACACGAACGCGAGCTCGATCGCCGGCCACGCGCCCCGGAAGAAGCTGAGGATCCCGAGCCCGTTGGTCCGCAGGATCACGGGGTAGACGACGAACAGCACGAGCGCCAGGCCGACGTAGATCGCGACGGCGAAGGACCCGAGGGGTGCCAGCAGGTCCCACCCGTAGGTCGCGACGGCACGGCCGATGAGGCCCAGCGTGCCGAGCGGTGCGAGGCGGATGACCCACCAGAGGATCTTCTGCACGACCGCGAGAGCGGACCGCGTGAAGCCGAGGAACGGCTCGGCGGCCTTGCCGCTGCGCAGGGCGGCGATGCCGACGACGATCGCGATGACGACGATCTGCAGGACGTTGAAGGAGATCGCCGTCGTGAGGGACCCGTCGGCCTCGTGCGTGCTGGCTCCGAGCCCGAGGAAGTTGCCGGGGATCAGGCCGTTGAGGAAGTCGAGCCAGCTCCCGGTGGTGCCCACCTCGGAGCCCGCCTCAGGGCTGAGCGTCGAGCTGGTGCCGGGCTGGAAGAGCAGACCGAGTCCGATGCCGATCGCCACCGAGACGGCCGCGGTGATCGCGAACCACAGGAGGGTCTGCCAGGCCAGCCGCGCGGCGTTGGTGACCTGCTGGAGGTTGGCGATCGAGGCGACGATCGCGAGGAACACCAGCGGCGGCACGATGGTCTTGAGCAGCGTGACGAACGACGTGCCGATGGTGTCGAGCGTCGTGGTCAGCCAGTTCGGGTCGCCTGCGGCGGTCGGCCCCATCTGGAGGGCGACCCAGCCGAGCAGGATGCCCAGCCCGAGGCCGAGCAGGACCTGGACGGAGAAGGACGGCAGACGCAGCCTGCGGGTGCGCTGCGTGGCGGTGTCGGACACGGGACTCCCAGGGCGGTGCGACGGCGGCCGGTGATCTCCAGCCCCCGTTCGCAACAGGGCGACCACGGCGGGTCTTCCGAGACGGTGGTCACATCGTCAACGTCGTGTGTCCATTTCCAACGTTGTAGAACTGTGCCAGGATGTGCCACGGCGAGCCCCACAACGACGTGGAAGTAGAGGACACCCGATGAAGCGCACTCCCCTGACGCTGGTCCTGATCGTGATCGCGAGCCTGCTCGGGCTGGTCGGCGTGACCGCCCCCGCGACGGCCGCCCCGGCGCACCGGCCGCCGGCGACGCGCCCGGTCGACCCCATCGCGCACGACCCGACGATCGTCAAGGAGAAGGGCTGGTACTACGTCGCCATCACGGGCGACGCCGCGTTCGACGACACGTACCTGCCCTTCAAGCGCTCGCGCGACCTGGTGCACTGGGAGGAGCTGGGCCCGGTGCTCACCGAGCTCCCCGCGTGGGTGCTCGAGTCGCTCGGGGTGACGCCCGAGAACGCACCGCGGGACGCCTGGGCACCCGACCTGAGCTGGTCCGGGACCGAGTGGCGCCTGTACTACGCGGTGTCCCAGTTCGGCACCAACAACTCGGTGATCGGCCTGCTGACGTCCCCGACGCTGGCGAACGCGCAGTGGCAGGACCGAGGCCTCGTGGTCCGCTCGCAGCCGGGCGTCGACACGTTCAACGCCATCGACCCGAACCTCGTCGTCGACGCGGCCGGTGCCACCTGGCTGTCGTGGGGCTCGTTCTTCTCGGGCATCCACATCGTGCCCGTCGACCCGGGCACCGGCAAGCCCGTCGCCGGTGCGCAGCTCGTCGCGATCGCGCAGCGCCAGTTCGCGCCGAACGCCGAGGAGAACCCGACGATCGCGTTCCACGACGGCTACTACTACCTGTTCGTCTCCTGGGACTACTGCTGCCGCAGCGTCGAGAGCGACTACCGCACGATCGTCGGCCGGTCGGCGAGCCTGACCGGCCCGTACGTCGACGCCGACGGCGTCCCGCTGCTCGGCGGCAAGGGCGGCACCGAGGTCCTGCGCGGCTACAACGAGTTCGTCGGAGCCGGCGGCGGCGACCTGCTCATGGAGAAGAACGGCCGCACCGGGCTCTTCGTGAACCACTACTACGACGCGACCGACGGCGGCGCCCCGCGCCTGAACGTCCGCACCCTGACCTGGGGTCGCGACGGCTGGCCGGTCATCAGCGAGCCGATCAACCCGAGCCGGTCGATCGGCCACGGCGACGCGTTCGTGCAGCTCGTCCCCCGGGACGGCACGGCCGTCGTCGAGAACGCCGGCTGCGGGTACGAGGGTGCGAACATCGCCCTCTGGCTCGACCTGGAGAACCTGTGCCAGCAGTGGCAGCTCTCCGACCGCGGGAACGGGACCCGGATCCTCAACCGGTTCAGCAACAACGTCGCCGAGGTCGGTGCCTGCACCAACGTCGACGGCGGCAACGTGGCGCAGTGGGGCTGGCTCGGCTTCCTGCCGAACAACGACTGCCAGCGGTGGAGCTTCGCCGCGGCGAGCGACGGCTGGACGACGGTCGCGAGCGTCCTGCCCGGCAACCGCACCTGGACCGTGCAGGGTGGCCCGGTGCCCGGCGCCAACGTCGCGATCAGCACGCCGACCGGCGGCACCGACCAGCAGTTCCGCGTCGAGCCGGTGGGCGATGTGCTCCTGGCGAGCCCCACGGACGCCGACCGGACCCTCAGCGTGGCGCGCTGCCACGGGCCCCGTGCCGGCACGGTCACGTTCGAGCCTCGGGACCCCCGTGCGTGCCAGACCTGGCGGGTCGCGTCCGTGCCCGGGACCGCCGGGTACACCGTGCGCAGCGTCGAGGCGGACGTCCGGCGCGGGCAGGTCGCGTGCCTCGGCTCGGACCTGACGCTGGTCCGCACGGCGAGCGACGGGTCCGGCTGCGGCACGTGGACGCTGCTGCCGACCGACGACGGGACCTGGTCGCTGACCAGCGGCGGGACCACGCAGGCGGTGCGCGTCCTGCTGCCCTGACCGGCGAGCACCGGCCGACGACGGGATACTGGCGGGTAACGCCATCGACGGCCGACAGGAGCACACCGTGAAGACGACGCACACCCTGGACGCACCGGGAGCGACCCTCACCTACGACGTGCGAGGGCCGCTCCCGGCGGCGGACGGCCAGGTACCGCTGCTGCTCGTCGGACAGCCGATGGACGCGTCCGGCTTCGGCACGCTCGCGTCCCACTTCCCGGACCGGACGGTCGTGACCTACGACCCGCGCGGCCTGGGACGGAGCACGCGCAGCGACGGCGGCCTGTCGAACTCGCCCCAGCAGCAGGCCGAGGACCTGCACCTGCTGGTCGGCGAGCTCGGCGGGACGGTCGACCTGTTCGGCAGCAGCGGGGGCGCCGTGACCGGGCTCCACCTGGTGGCGACCCACCCCGAGGACGTCCGCACGTTCGTCGCGCACGAGCCGCCCGTCCTGTCCGTCCTGCCCGACGCGGACCAGGCGTTCGCGGCGGAGCAGCGGGTCCAGGAGGCGTACCACCGGCGCGGCTGGGGCGCGGGGATGGCCGCGTTCATCGCCCTCACGTCCGTGCAGGGCGGGTTCACCTCCGACTTCGGACGTGAGCTCCCCGACCCGTCCGCCTTCGGGCTGCCCACCGAGGACGACGGGTCCCGCGTCGACCCGCTCCTGTCGGGGGCCTCCAACGCGATCACGGCGTACCGGCCGGACGTCCAGGCCCTGACCAGCGCGTCGACCCGCGTGGTCGTCGCGGGGGGCGTCGAGAGCCAGGACACGCTCACGTGGCGCACGTCGGCGGCCCTGGCCTCGGCGCTGGGTCAGGCGCTGACCGTGTTCCCCAGCAACCACGGCGGGTTCCTCGGCGACGAGTTCGGCCAGGCGGGCCAGCCGGAGGCGTTCGCGGCGCGCCTGCGCGAGGTCCTCGACGGCGGGGCGTGAGGCACCGCCCCGCCGTCTGCGACCTCAGCCGGCAATGCGCGCCATGTGCCGAGCGGCTCGCAGCCCGAAGACGGCGGCAGGTCCGATGGTCGAGCCCGGACCCGGGTACGTGCGACCCATCACGGAGGCCGAGTTGTTGCCCGCGGAGTAGAGCCCCTCGATGACGGAGCCGTCGTCGCGCAGGACGCGGGCGTCCGCGTCGGTCACGACCCCGCCCTTGGTGCCCAGGTCGCCGATGACGACCTTGAACGCGGTGAACGGGCCCTTCTCGAGCGGGCCGAGGTTGGCGTTGGGGTGCACGGTCGGGTCGCCGTAGTAGCGGTCATAGGCCGAGTTGCCGCGGCCGAAGTCCGCGTCGACGCCGGAGCGGGCGAACCCGTTGAAACGGTCGACCGTGGCCAGCAGTCGAGGCGCGCCGATGCCCCGCGCCAGCTCCTCGAGCGTCGCCGCCTTCACCATGGTGCCCGCGGCCGTCATCGCCTTGGTGACGCGGGGGTCCATCGCGTAGCTGCGCAGGTAGCGGCGGGCGTGCCGGGCCTCCGCGACGAGCCAGTACGTGCCGTCCTTGTCGTGGTCGAGCATGTGATGGCCCAGGTCGACGTAGGACTCCGACTCGTTCGCGAACCGGTCCCCCTCCGCGTCGACCATGATCGAGTACGGCATCGACCGCTCACCGACGAGGAATCCGGGGCTCGTCCCGGGCAGTGGCGCGACCGACGCACCCCACCAGGCGTCGTCCATGAGCTCGACCGACGCACCGAGGTCCTGGACCATCTCGAGGGTGCTGCCGACGTTGCCCGGGTTCCCCGACGGGTTGCCGTCGATGCCCTGGTACTTCTGCCGCAGGATCGTGTTGTGGTCGAAGCCGCCGGCGGCGAGCACGACACCGCGGGTCGCGGTGACGGTCACCGGTCGCCCGTCGCGCACGGTCCGCACCCCCACCACCCGGCCGTCGACCACCACGAGGCCCTCGACCGGAGCGTTCAGCCACAGGGGCGTGCCCTGCTTCTGGACCACGACGTCGAGGAACGCGCACGCCAGCCCGGCACCGGTGCCGACAAGGCGCTTGCCGCGGACTGCTCCGCCGAGCGTCCGGAACACGAAGCCCGCACCGCGCACGAAGCCGGCCGGCGTGGACCATGACCGGCTGAGCAGCCAGACGTCGTCGGTCTTGAGGGGCAGCGGCATGAGCGCCCGGCTGGTCTTCCACCAGGCGCCGATCTTCTTGGAGTCGAACGGCTCGACCTCGAGCGCGCGACCGATCTTGCCGCCGGGGAGCTCCGGGTAGTAGTCGGGGTAGTCGGCGGCGCGGGCGAAACGCATGCCGTACTTCTCGGCGGTCGTGACGAAGTCGTCGACGCCGTCGACGAACGCCTCCTTGCGCTCCCGGGAGGTGGCCCGGTAGTCGTCGCCGATCGTGGCGTCCATGTAGGTGAGGGCCTCCGCGCGGGAGTCTCCGACGCCGGCGCGCCGCCCGAGCGGGTTGTCCGGCAGCCACATGCCGCCGCCCGACATGGCGGTGCTGCCGCCCCACTTGTCGGTGGACTCCAGCATGAGGACGCGCAGTCCTTCGTCGGCTGCGCCCATGGCGGCGGCGAACCCCGCCCCACCCGTGCCGACCACCACGACGTCGTAGATGAGCTCGGACATTCAGCGCTCCTTCGGTAACCGGACAACATTGTCCGGATGTCTAGGATGACAGCATGCCCAACGCGTCCCGCGGAAGCAACCGCGGCCCCGCCGCCGCGCCGGAGAACCGCCGAGCGCTGCTCGACGCGGCCCGTCGCGTGTTCGCCGACCGCGGCTACCGCGCCCCGCTCAGCGCCATCGCACAGGAGGCGGGCGTGGGCCAGGGCGTCCTGTACCGCCACTTCCCGACACGTCTGGACATCGCGATCGCGGTGTTCGAGGAGCACTTCGTCGAGCTCGAGGCCATCGCCGCGGCGCCTGAGGCGGGCGCGTTCGGTCGCCTCTGGACGAGGCTCGTGGAGCTCACCGTCGAGGAGTCCGCGTTCGTCGAGATGTTCCTGGAGGCCAGGCACGACCTGGCGKAGAGCGACCTCGCCGGCCGGCTGCCCGCCCTCGTCGAGGCCACTCTTCCGCGCGCGCAGGAGGCTGGACGCGTCTCTGCCCACCTCACCGTCGAGGACGTCCTGCTGCTGCAGCGCATGGTCTACGGCGTCGTCGCGACGGCAGTGACCGACGACGAGGCCCGAGCCGCGGTGGCCCGGGCGCTGGCGCTGCTCGACGGGGTGCTGGAAGGCTGACACCCGCCGGGTGGACGATGGAGAGATCACCCGCGGACCGAGGAGTCGAGATGGCATCGCAGGACGAGCGCGCGACCGGGATGGACCTCCAGAAGCTGATCCGGCTGATCACGCTGGCGCTGGGGGTCGCGGCGGTCGTCAAGGAGCTGCGGACCCCGCCCGAGGAACGCACCTGGAACGGTGTCCTGGGGTTCATCCCGTACGACTTCCGCATCCCGACCCTCGCGCGGGTCAAGGAGCGCATGTGGGACCCGGAGGGCGCGCACCTGATCAGCCCTCGGGTGTTCGGCGTCGGCTGGACGCTCAACGTCGGCCGGCTGGTCGAGCTGGTGCGGCAGCGGGTCACGTCCGCGGGCTGAGGTCCGCGCCTCGCGGGGCCACTGACCCCGACCTACGCTCGAGAGGGTCTGCCAGACCGAGCCACGGGAGGACGTTCATGGGCACCATCACCACGACGGACGGCACGGAGATCTTCTACAAGGACTGGGGCTCGGGCCAGCCCCTCGTGTTCAGCCACGGCTGGCCGTTGTCGGCCGACGACTGGGACACCCAGCTGCTGTTCTTCCTCCAGCACGGGTACCGCGTCATCGCGCACGACCGCCGCGGCCACGGCCGTTCCACGCAGACGAGCGACGGCCACGACATGGACCACTACGCCGACGACCTGGCGGCGCTCACCGAGCACCTCGACCTGCACGACGCCGTCCACATCGGGCACTCGACCGGCGGCGGCGAGGTCGTGCACTACCTCGCGCGGCACGGCGAGAGCCGGGTGGCCAAGGCGGTGCTGATCAGCGCCGTCCCGCCGATCATGGTGCAGACGGAGGCCAACCCGGGCGGACTGCCGAAGGAGGTCTTCGACGGGCTGCAGGAGCAGGTGGCCACCAACCGGTCGAGCTTCTACCGCGACCTGGCCGCGACCGCGTTCTACGGCTTCAACCGCCCCGGCCGCGAGCCGTCGGAGGCCATCATCGAGAACTGGTGGCGCCAGGGGATGATGGGCGGCGCCAAGGCGCACTACGACGGCATCGTGGCGTTCTCCCAGACCGACTTCACGGAGGACCTGAAGACGATCACCGTCCCCGTGCTGGTCATGCACGGTGACGACGACCAGGTCGTGCCCTACGCGGACTCCGGCCCCCTGTCCGCGGAGCTGCTCCAGAACGGCACCCTGAAGACCTACGCCGGCTTCCCGCACGGGATGCCGACCACGGAGGCCGCGACGATCAACGCGGACCTGCTGGAGTTCCTGCGGTCCTGAGCGGATGACGAGGGCGGCCGTGCGGCCGCCCTCGTCGTGCGTCAGCGCCGTCCGCGCATCGCGTCCAGGACCACCGTGAACACGTCGGTGTTGTCCTGCGCGCGGGCCAGCCGGTCCGCCCGCGGACCCTCGGCCGTCAGCGGGGTCGCTGCGCCCGTGTGGCCGCCGGTCGTCCAGTCGACGGTGAACTCCAGGTCGCTGTTCGCGATCGGGAAGGGCCCGTCCTCAAGACTCTGCACGACCGCGGGGTCGGTGCTGTCGGGGTCGCCGGACTCGTCGGAGCCGGAGACGTTCTCGATCGCCAGCCCGCCGGTCTCGTGGTCACCGACGACCACGACGAGGGTGTCCTTGTGCTTCGCGACGTACTCGCGGACCAGCGCCACGGTCGCGTCCAGGGCCTGCCCGGCCTGGATGGTGCGAGCAGCGTTGTTGTTGTGCGCGAACTCGTCGATGGCCTCCTCCTCGACCAGCAGGAAGAACCCCTGCCGGTCGCGCGAGAGGACGTCGAGGGCCTTCGCGGTCATCGTGGTGAGCGGCACCACGGGGGCGTACTCGTCGCCCTGCCCCTCCGGGAACTGCTCGAACATCTCCTCGTTGGCGAACAGGCCGAGCACCTTGTCGGACCGGGTCGAGGCGAGCTCGTCGGGCGTGCTGACGTAGTCGTAGCCCAGGCCCTCGGCCCGCTCGACCAGGTTGCCGATCGTGCTCTTGCTCTCCTCCGGCCGCGGGTCGGCGGGGTCGTCCGGGTAGGCGCCCGGATCGCCGACGGGGTACCACCAGTCCTCGCCGCCGCCCAGGATGACGTCCGGCTGGGTCTCCTCGATGAACTGCCGCGCGATCTCGCTCTGGTCGCCGCGGTCGGGGACGTGCGAGCCGAACGCCGCGGGGGTCGCGTCCGTGACCTGGGCCGTCGTGACCAGCCCGGTCGCCTTGCGCAGGTCCTTCGCGTGCTCCAGCAGCGTCTTCACGGCATTGCCGTCCACGTCCACCGAGACCGCGCCGTTGTACGAGCGGACCCCGGTGGCGAACGCCGTGGCGCCGGCCGCCGAGTCCGTGACGGCCTCCTCCGGGTCCAGCGAGTCGGTGTGCGTCCAGCCGGCGTACCGCAGCGAGTCCATCTGCAGCTGCCCGTCCTTGCCGACCGTCGCCAGCCGCGTGGCGTCCCGCGCCGCGAGGCTCAGGCCGTCGCCGACCATGAAGATCACGTTCTTCGCGACCGCCCGGTCTCCCCCGCGGCCACGGTCCGCGTCGTCGCGGTCACCGCCGCCGGCGATCCCGCTCGTCGTGAGCCCTGCCGCGACCAGCGCCGCGGTCCCTGCCACTGTCCATATGCGTCGTGAGCTGAGCATGGTGTGCCGTCCCTCGGTCGAACCTCGTTGTCCACCTCGACGGCGGCCAGGTTTCTCGACCGTCTCACCCATCGTTCGACGGTACGGGTGAGGACGCATCCCGGGCGGGGTCAGGCGGGCACGCCGAGGACGTCGAGCGCCTGCGCGGTCATGGTCGTCAGCGGGACGACCGGCGCGGCTTCCGGCGCGGGACGATGGCGCCCACGAGGCGGCCCCCCATGGCGCTGACCACGACGTGGAACACGTCGGTGTTGTCCTGCGCGCGGGCCAGCCGCTCGGCGCGCGGACCCTCGGCCGTCAACGGGGTCGCCGCCCCGGTGTGCCCACCCGTCGTCCAGTCGACGATGAACTCCAGGTCGCTGTTCGCGATCGGGAACGGACCGTCCTCGTCCCCTTCGGGCTGCGACGACGCGTTCTCGATCGCCAGCCCACCGGTCTCGTGGTCCCCCACGACGACGATCAGGGTGTCCGGGTGCTTCGCCTTGAACTCGCGCACCAGCGCCACGGTCGCGTCGAGCGCCTGCGCCGCCTGGAGGGTGCGGGCAGCGTTGTTGTTGTGCGCGAACTCGTCGATGCCCTCCTCCTCGACCAGCAGGAAGAACCCGTCCTTGTCGCGGGACAGCAGCTGGAGCGCCTTCGCGGTCATCGTCGTGAGCGGGACGACGGGCGCGTACTCGTCGCCCTTCCCCTCCGCGAACGGCTCGAACATCTCCTCGTTGGCGAACAGGCCGAGMACCTTGYCGGACCGGATCGCGGCGAGCTCACCGGGGGTGCTGACGTAGTCGTAGCCCAGGCCCTCGGCCCGCGCGACCAGGTTCCCGATCGTGCTCTTGCTCACCTCGGGCCGCCGGTCGGCCGGGTCGTCCGGGTAGGCCCCGGGGTCACCCACGGGATACCACCAGTCCTCGCCTCCGCCCAGGATGACGTCCGGCTTGGTCACCTCGAGGAACTGCCGCGCGATCTCGCTCTGGTCACCGCGGTCGGGGACGTGGGAGCCGAACGCCGCCGGGGTGGCGTCCGTGACCTGAGCCGTCGTGACCAGCCCGGTCGACTTGCGCAGCTGCCTCGCGCGCTCGAGCAGAGTGGTCACGGGGTTGCCGTTCACGTCCACCGAGACGGCCCCGTTGTACGTCCGGACACCCGTCGCGAACGCCGTGGCTCCGGCGGCCGAGTCGGTCACGGCCTCCTTCGGGTCCAGCGAGTCCGTGTGCATCCAGCCCGCGTAGCGCAGCGAGTCCATCTGCAGCTGCCCGTCCTTGCCGACGGTCGTCAGGCGCGTGGCCTCGCGCGCCGCCAGGCTCAGGCCGTCGCCGACCATGAAGATCACGTTCTTCGCGACGACCGCCGTGCCGACGCGGGTCTGCTCGCCCGTCACGAGGGTCCCGCTCGCCGTCAGCCCGGCCGCGAGCGCGACAGCGGTAGCGGCTCCGATCCCTGCGCGTCGTGAGCTGAGCATCGTGTGCCGCCCCTCGGTCGAACGTCGTTGTCCCCTCAACACGGGCAGGGTCCCGACCGGACAGTCCGTCGTCCGACCGCGTGTCCCCAGGACCCACCCTAGGGACGTGGCGGTCGGCAGACCACGACCTCGAGGTCGTCCCCCCGGAGTGTCACCGCCCCGGTCGCGGCCGGCAGCAGCACCGTGTGCCCGCGACGCAGCGGCGCGGACCCGTCGTCGGTGACCAGCGTGCCCGTGCCGTCGACCACGACGAGCACCGCGAGCCCGGCGTCCACTCGGTGCGGACCGGTCCACCGCTCCACGCGGAAGAACGCCGCCGCGTCGGGGAGCAGGTCGCCGGCGGACGCCGCGGTCGCACCGCGCAGGTGCGCGATCTCGTCGGCGGACCACCCGCGGCGGTCGACGGCCGCGAGCGCGACGTCGAACCCGAGGCCCAGGTGACCGTCGGTGGCGCCGTCGATCTCGAACCCGGACCACTCCAGCAGGATCGACAGGTCGGTCGGCTCCTGAAGCTCGACGACGAGCGCGCCCTGCCCGATCGCGTGCGGCAGCCCCGCGGGGACCAGCACGGCGTCCCCCGCGTCGAGGTCGAGCACGTGCATCGCGCCGAGCATCGCGTCGGTGTCCTGCGTCCGGACCCAGCCGACGAGCTCCTCGACGCCGACGTCGCGCACGAACCCGAGGTGAACCCGGGCCGGCTCGAGCACCACCCAGGCCTCCGTCTTGCCGTGCGCGAGGCCCAGGTGCTCGGCGGCGAACGGGACGTCGGGGTGGGCGTGCACCGGCAGGCGCTGGCCCGCGTCCAGCAGCTTGACCAGGAGTGCGGGGTCGGAGCCGTACGCGGCGACGTGCGTGGCACCGAGCCACGACACGGGGTCGGACTCGACGGCGTCGCGGAGCAGCCGGCCGTCGGGCAGCACCGTCAGCCCGACGGGCTCCTGGCGGAACACGGACGTCGTCGAACCCACCCAGTCCTCCGGCTCGTGGCTGGCCGCCGGGCCGCCGCCGCGCAGCCCGGCGATCTGGCGGCCGCCCGCGTAGAACCGGTCGGCGGGCTGGTTGGCGGGGAGGAACAGCGGCTTCACGGGAGTCCTTCGACGGCGATGCGGACGCCCGTGCGCCAGGTGGCGCCGGGCTCCAGCACGGGGGCGCCGGCGTGCGGGAGGACCCGCTCCGGACCGAAGAGCGGGGCGTTGGTGGGCTCGACGCCGAGCACGTACGCGCCGCGCGCCGGCCAGCTCCACGTGCACAGCCGGCGCAGGGTCTCGCCGGTCCAGGTCACGACGACGTCGGGGTACTCCGCGTCGCCGACGAGGGTGGCCCGTGCGCCGCGCACGCCGAGGTGCTCGGCGACGACGGGGGCGAGACCGGGCGCGGGTTCCGGGGTGACCAGCGGGTGGCGGTCCGCCGGGAGCGGCTCGCGGACGACCCACTCGTCGGCGTCGACGTCCAGGCGCACGCCCGGGCGCAGGAAGGGCGCGCCGAGGTTGACGTGGTACAGCAGCGGGACACCGACGCCCTGGTCGCCGACGTTGCGCACCACGTCGCTGACCTCGACGGCCGGCGTGCCCGTGGACGCCACGACCGACCGCTCGACGAGGATGCGCGGACCGCCGAGCGAGGTGTGCGCGACCGTGCCCGTCACGCGCACCTGCCAGGCGTCGGCCACCCGCTCGCGCGCCCAGTGCACGTCGACCGCGGGCGTCAGGTGGTGGGTGCCGTGCTGGCCCGACGACCCGCGCGGCTCCCCGATGTTGTCGGGGCCGCACGTGGCCAGGAGCCCGCCCAGGAACCGCGCCTCCCAGTCGCGCCCGGGACCCGGGTCGACGGGGTTCGGGGACCTCCAGGCCAGCGGCGTCGACCCCCACCACGTCGCCCCGAGGTCCAGGCCGCGCTCCGGCAGGACGTCGAACGCGAGCCCGCCGGCCAGCCGCACGGCGATGACGCCGCCGCGCACCTCGACGGTCGCCAGGGCGTCGGGCTGGGAGACCCGACCGTCGTCGGTCAGGTCGGCCCAGGTCGTCATCGCGGGTCCAGCGCGGCGAGGAAGCCGCCGACGAACGAGTCGCCCAGCCCGATCGTCGTCGGCGTCGCGACGCCGGTCAGGTCGAGCGCCGGGACGACGCACGCGTCGGGGCCGAGCAGGTCGGCGACGTCGGACACGAGGAGTTGCGCGGTCGTGCCGGGCGTCAGGGATGCCGTCGCCGCGTAGTCCTCGGCGGTGAACCCGTCGCCCATCCAGTAGCGGGTGCTCGCCATGGTGATCCCGCCGACCAGGGCGGGTCGTAGCGAGGCGGCCCGCACCCCGACCGCCAGTGCCCAGTACTTGGTGTGCACCACCAGCGTCGGCGCCGGGACCACCTCGTGCAGCTCGCGGACGGCCTTCGCGACGGTCGGCGCGTCGAGCAGGTCGACCGTGCGTCCGAGGTAGGCCTGCATCTCGTCCTCGTTGAGGCTGTAGATGTCCGCGGACCACACCATCTCGTCGCGCACGCGTCGGCTCAGCGCCGGCACGTGGTACCCCGCGTCCTCGAAGACGACCAGCGCGTCCGGCGGGAGCGCCCGCATCGCGTCGCGCACCTGAGCCAGGCGGGACTCGAGCGTGGCCGGGTCCTGGATGACGTTGAACGACGACAGCAGGAAGACGTCCGCCGTCCGCAGCGCCTCGGGCAGGTCCGCGGCGACCCGCAGCTCGCGGTGCGGTGGGTCGTTGGCGTAGATCACGCGGTTCGGGTGCGCCGCCACCAGCTCGACGTCGCCCACCCGGACCCGGGTCCCTGCCGGGTACTGCACGATCAGGTGCGGGTCGAGCGTGTCCTGCACCGCGCTCGACACGTAGTCGACGGAGGCCGGCAGCAGCCGCCGGACGTTGTCGTCGATCGAGACCAGGTGCATCGTGCTGGGGATGCCCAGCACGTCCATCGCGATCGCCGCGCGCACGCACGTCCCCCCGAGCGTGACCTCTCGGGGGAAGCGCGCGGCGAACTCCTCGACGATGTCGGAGGAGGCGACGAACCGCTCTCCCCCGACAGCGTCGCGGACGAACGCGAGCAGGCTCCGCACGAGGTCGCGCACGGAGTCGACCGGGGTGGTCAGGTCGAGGTCGTCGGGACCGATTCCGTGCTCCGCAGCGAGCTGCTCGAGCACGCCCGCGTCCCAGCGGATCTCGTAGTCGACCGTGCCACCCATGCCCAGCACGTACCTCGTGCTCATCGGCCGGCTGCTCCTTCTCGCGTCGTTCCTCGCCGTCAGTACAGGTCGGCCTTGCCGGCGGCGTCGAACAGGTGGATCTTCTGGGCCGCGACMTCCTGCATGGCCTCGATGCACGGCGGCTGGATGCTGTTGGGCTCACGCAGCGAGGTGTCCGCCAGGACCTCTCGCATCTTGTCGTGGTACGCCACCTTGATGTCGCTCGAGATGTTGATCTTGTTGACCCCGAGCTTGACCGACTGACCGATCTCGTCGTCCGGGTTGCCGGAGCCGCCGTGCAGCACCAGCGGGATGGGCAGGAGCGCCTTGATCTGCTGCAGCAGGTCGAGCTTCAGCTGCGGGGTCACATGCTTGGGGTACAGGCCGTGCGCGGTGCCGATGGCGATGGCGAGGCTGTCCACGCCGGTGCGCTGGACGTACTCGACGGCCTCCGCCGGGTCGGTGAACGCGATCTGGGAGACGAGGACGCCGTCCTCCGCCTGCTCGTCGAGCTTCCCGATGGTGCCCAGCTCGCCCTCGACCGACAGGCCGACCGCGTGCGCGGTGTCGACGACCTTCCTGGTGATCGAGACGTTGTCCTCGAACGGCTGCATGGACGCGTCGATCATGGCCGACGTGAACCCGAGCTGGATGGCCTCGAGCACCTGCTCGTAGGTGCCGCCGTGGTCCCAGTGGATCGCCACGGGCACGGACGAGCGGTGCGCACGCTGGATGAGCGCGGCGAGCGCGTCACCACCGATGTGCGACACCTCGTCGGGGTGGATCGCGACGATGAGCGGGGCGTTCAGCTTCTCGGAGATCTCGAAGATCCCCTTGCCCATCGCGTAGTCGCTGATGTTGAAGGCGGGGATGGCGAAGTAGTTCTCGTTCGCCACCGCGAGCAGGTCTCGGCCGTTCATCAACATGGTGTGTGTCAACTTTCCTG
>NZ_JBFULY010000041.1:0-30039 GCF_054049655.1 Cellulomonas sp. P5_C5
TCGCCGAGGAGGACGGCGACGCCGCGACCGCCGGTCCGGAGCCGGGGTCCGGGCCGGTGCACGCGGTCAGCAGACTCGTCGCCGTGCCGAGTGCGGCGACGATCGCGAKCACGCGTGCCGAGACCCGGGAGGGCGCGGACGCTCTCCCGGGTCGCGACGTGGTGATCATGAGGACAGTCAGCTCCGCTGGGTGGCGGCGCGACGGACGAGCCCGGCACCGATCAGACCAGCGAGGGCCAGCCCGGCGATCGCGAAGGTCCACGCGGACGAGCCGCCGTCGGACACGAGGCCGACCTCGCCGGCGTTCACACCGGAGGGGTTGCTGTGCAGGCCGGTGATGGTCTGCGTGGCGAGCGCCAGCGTGGCGGGTGACGCGGTCGCGCTGCCCCACGCGTAGACGATCGTGCTGGTGCCCTCGGCGACGGGCACGTCGGCCGGGCCGAGCAGCGCGGGCGTCGTGGTCCCGGTGGCGGTCACGCTGGCGGAGACGGTGCCGGCGGGGAGGTTCAGCACCTTCTCGTTCGGGTTGGTCAGGTTGGTGATCACGGGCGTGGTGCCGGCGAGGATGTCGACCCCGGGGGCTGCCGCGACGTGCCGGACCGTGAGCCGGCCCTCGCCCGCGGCGGTGGCGGAGATGTCGTTGGTGAACAGGGTGGCGGTCGGGGCGCCGGCGGCGTCCAGGTGGGCGACGGCTGTGTAGTTCTTGCCGGCCTCCAGGGCGAGGTCGACSGGGCCGATGGCGGGGGCGCTSGCGTCGGCGGCGTCGGCGGCGGTGATCGCGACCGTGTACGTGCCGGCGGGCAGGTCGAGCGGTCCGGCGAGCGAGCCGGGCGTGAAGTCGTCGAGCGTGCGCTCGCCGTTGACCCAGACGTCGACGGTCAGACCGGGGACGCCGTGCAGGACGGAGAGCTTGGCGGGGTCGGCTGCCGAGGCCGGGACGGCGGCGAGGGTGACGAGGGCGAGGGTGCCGGCGGCGATGCCGGACAGAAGCCGTGCGCGCATGGTGCGTCCTTCGAGGACTGGCCCGGCGGGTACGTCGGGCGGCCGATGTGCTGACACCCCCTCTTCACCCGCCGGGTCGTTCTCGGATGCACTAGATGCGTGCGGCCTGCGCGATCGCCTCCGCGAGGTCGGCCGGACGCGAGAACATCGGCCAGTGCCCGGTCGGCAGGTCGACGTACGTCAGGTCGTGCGCGTAGCCGAGCTCGGTGTGGAACGGCGGGCCGCCGTGCGCCATGGGCTTGAGCTGCTCGGCCGGCAGGCTCGTGCAGATGGCGGTCGCGGGGACGTCGAACCGGCGGGTGTCGCTCACGTGCACGGCACCGCGGACCACCTGAGCGGGGTGCGGCACCGCGCGCCTGCGGAACTCCGCCAGCCGGTCCTCGGAGATCCCCTCGATGCTCGACCCCTGTGCCGCGAACTCCTCCCACGTCGGCAGCGGGACCTCGACCTCCTCGGTGGTCGAGGCGTCGATGGCGGCGCCGGTCTCGAGCGGGCCCGAGTCGACGTAGATCGCGCGGCGCACCCGGTCGGGCCGCGCGTCGACGACCTCACCGACGAGGGCGCCGCCGCCGCTGTGGCCGACGAGGACGACGTCGCCGTCGAGGCTGTCGACGAGGTCGGTGAGGGCGCGGACGTGGTCGGCGCGCGTGACGGCCCGACGGTCGGCGCCGGGCTCGAGGCCGGGCAGGGTGGGCGCGTGCACGTCGAACCCGTCGGGAAGGGCGGCGACGACGGCGTCCCACGCCCAGCCGCCGAGCCAGAAACCGGGGACGAGGATCAGTGGTGTGGTGGTCATGGGTCCAGCGTGAACCCCGTCTGGTGACACCGGGATGTCACCTTTGTGTCACCATGCTGGCACCATGAACCGCACGGATCGCCTGTACGCCCTCGCCGAGGAGCTGCGCCGGGTCGGCCACGCCGGCACGACGAGCGTCCGGCTGGCGCGGCTGTTCGAGGTGTCGCCGCGCACGGTCAAGCGTGACGTCTCGGCGCTCCAGCAGGCGGGCCTCCCGGTGACCGCGCAGGCGGGGCTCGGGGGCGGCTACGTGCTGGACGCGTCCGTCGGCCTCCCGCCCGTCAACTTCACGCCCGCGCAGGCCGTCGCCCTCGCGCTCGCCGTCCGGGCGCTGCCGCCGGGCAGTCCCTTCGGCACCGATGCGGAGGCTGCGCGCGGCAAGGTGCTCGACGCGCTGCCGCCCGCCGACCGCCTCCGCGCCGACGAGCTCTCGGGCCGGGTGTGGTCGCGGCCGGAGCAGGGTGGTGGGGCGGCGACGCCGCAGGTGCTGCGCGCGGTCGAGGAGTCGCTCGGGCGGCACCGGGTGCTGGCGATCGAGTACCGCAGCGGGGACGGGACCGTCAGCCGGCGCCGGATCGACCCGGTGCTGCTCGCCCTGACGGGGGGCCACTGGTACGTGGCGGCGTGGTGCCGGTGGCGTGAGGCGATGCGCTGGTTCCGGCTGGCCCGGATCCTGCGCGCCGACCTCACCCCGGAGCGCTACGCCCCCCGCCCGGTGGCCGACGTGGGCGCCCCGCCACCGGACGCGTACCCGGTGTCCTCCCGCCCGTCCGACTGACCCTCCGCCGAGAGCGGCAGTTCGCCGCGAGACCGGCAGTGCGAACTGCCGGTCTCGCGGGAAAGTCACGATCTCGGCCGACTGGGCGAAATCTGTAGAACGCGTGCTGGACACCCACTACCTTGAGAGCGCTCTCAGCCTGGTCGAAGGAGTCCTGTGCGCCCTGTCCTGCCCCTGGCCGTCGTCCTGCTCGCGATGACGGCCGTGCCTGCCGCGGCTGCCGATGGTCCCGAGCTGATCCCGAACGGGTCGTTCGACACCGAGGCGGCGCCCTGGTGGGCGACGCCGGACATGGTCGCGGACGCCTCGTCGGGAAGCCTGTGCGTGGACGTGCCGGGTGGGTCGAGCACCGCGTGGTCGTCGATCGTCGGGGTCGACGGCGTGCCGCTGGTCAAGGGGGAGACGTACCGGTTCGGGTTCACGGTGAGCGGCACGGCAGAGGTGCCGATCCGTGCGCTCGTGCAGATGAACACCGCGCCGTGGACGTCGACGTCCGAGTCCGGGCCGACGATGCAGCCCGAGCCGACGCCGTACGAGGTGGGATTCACGTCGACCCTGGACTGGCCTGCCGGGCAGGTCGTGTTCCAGGTGGGCGGCGCGCCGGACGACTGGCGGTTCTGCGTGGACGACGTGTCGGTGCACACCGGTGAGCTGCCCGCGCCGTTCGAGCAGGAGACCGCGACCCGCGTCCGCGTGAACCAGCTCGGGTACCTGCCGACCGGCCCCAAGCGGGCGTCGCTGGTGACCGAGGAGACGGACCCGGTGCCGTGGCAGCTGCTCGACGCGGACGGCGAGGAGGTCGCGACGGGGACGACGACCCCGCGTGGCGAGGACCGCACGGCGGAGGAGAACGTGCACGTGATCACGTTCGACGAGGTCGACGCGACCGGCGAGGGGTTCACGCTCGTCGCCGACGGTGAGACCAGCCACCCGTTCGCCCTCGCCGCCGACCTGTACGCCGACCTGGCGACGGACGCCCTCGGCTACTTCTACCTTGCGCGCAGCGGCACCGAGATCGACGGCGCGCTCGTCGGCGACGAGTACGCCCGCCCCGCGGGCCACCTGGGCGTGGCGCCCAACACCGGGGACACGGCCGTCGGCTGCCAGGCGCCGCGGGCCTGGTACGCCGGCTGGACCTGCGACGACACGTTCGACGTGCGGGGCGGCTGGTACGACGCGGGCGACCACGGCAAGTACGTCGTCAACGGCGGGATCGCCGTGCACCAGGTGCTCGACACGTGGGAGCGGGCGCTCGTCGCGGACGGGCGCGAGGCGGCGGAGGCCGGTCCGCTCGCCGACGGGACCGCGCAGGTGCCGGAGGCGGGCAACGGGGTGCCGGACGTCCTCGACGAGGCCCGGTGGGAGCTCGAGTGGATGCAGCGGATGCAGGTGCCGGCGGGCCAGCAGGACGCCGGCCTCGTCTTCCACAAGGTGCAGGACGACGGGTGGACGGGACTGCCGCTGGCGCCCGACGAGGACGCGCAGGCCCGTCAGGTGCACCGGCCGTCGACCGCCGCGACGCTCAACCTCGCCGCGGTCGCCGCCAAGGGCTCGCGGCTGTGGGAGCCGTACGACGAGGAGTTCGCCGCGAGCCTGCTGGAGAGTGCTCGGGTGGCGTGGGACGCGGCCGTCGAGACGCCGGACCTCTACGCGTCCGCGCTGGACGGCAACGAGGGCGGCGGCCCGTACGACGACAAGGACGTGTCCGACGAGTTCTACTGGGCCGCCGCGGAGCTCTACCTGACCACGGGTGAGGACGAGTTCGCCGACGCCGTCACCGGTTCCCCGGTGCACTCCGCGGACCTGGCCGGTGCGGTCGCGTTCGACTGGCAGCGCACCGCGGCCCTCGGCCGGATGGACCTCGCGCTGGTGCCCAGCGACCTGCCCGACCGGGACGCGGTCCGCGACTCGGTGGTCACGCTCGCCGACTTCGCGCTGTACCAGCAGGGCAAGGCGTTCTTCGGGCAGCCGTACCAGCCGGCCGACGCCCGGTTCGAGTGGGGCTCCAACGGGATCATCCTCAACAACGCGGTGACCCTGGCCGCCGCCGCGGACATCACGGGTGACGCGGCGTACCGCACGGCGGCACTGGAGAGCCTCGACTACGTGCTGGGCCGCAACGCGCTCGACCAGTCCTACGTGACGGGCTACGGCACCCAGTTCTCGCAGAACCAGCACCACCGGACGTTCGCCGCGCAGCTGGACCCGACGCTCCCGCACCCGCCCGCCGGCACACTGTCGGGCGGCCCCAACAGCTCGATCCAGGACCCGGTCGCCGCGCAGACCTGGCCGCAGGGGTGCGTCGCGCAGCGCTGCTACCTGGACAACATCCAGTCCTGGTCCACCAACGAGATGACCGTCAACTGGAACTCGTCGCTGACGTGGATGGCGGTGTGGGCGTCGTCCTCCGAGAGCACGTTCTCCGGCACCTCGGTCGGGTTCGACCGGACGACGATCGTGTGGGTCCTGGCGGGCGCGACGGTCCTCGTCGTCGGCCTCGCCACGTTCCTGCTGGCCCGACGGAAGAGGTCGTGATGCTCCGGTCCTGGTACCGCTCCGCAGTCCTGCCGCGCGGCAGGATCGCCCGGCTGCTCCCGTCGGCGGGTGCTGGCCTGGTCACAGGCCTGCTCGCGCTCGACGTCGTGCTCGGTCTCCTGCCGGTCGCGTTCGTGCTGGCCACGTCCGTCGTCGTCGGGCAGGTGCCGGCGGCGGTCGACGGTGGCACGGGGTCGGCGGCGTGGAGCGACCTGGTGCGGACGTTCGTGCTGGCCGCGGTCCTGTTCCTCACGCGCCAGGTGCTCGCGCCGCTGCAGACGGCGCTCGGCGTCCGCATGCAGCGGCGCATCGACGGCGCCCTGCGGGACCGGGCCCTGAGCGTGGCGCTGCGCTCGACGAGCATCGCGCCGATGGAGGACCAGGCCACCCTGGAGGCCCTGACGGAGGCGACCCGCGAGTTCGAGGCCGAGTTCCGCAGCCCGGGCTCGTCGGCGGCGGGGCTGCTCGCGCTCGTCGCGCGGTACGTGCAGCTGCTGGGGTTCGCCGCGATCATCGGCGCCGTGGTGTCCTGGCCGGCCGCCGCGGCCGTGCTCGTCGCGACGATGGTGTTCCGGTACGGACAGCGCGGCGGTCTGCGGCGGTACTCGCAGGTGTGGTCGGAGGTCATCGGGTTCCGCCGCCGGTCGGTGTACCTCCGCGAGGTCGCGATGGGCCCCGAGGCGGCCAAGGAGATGCGGGTCTTCGGGCTCGCGGGCTGGTTCACCGACGAGTACAGCGACGCGACGAAGGCGATGCTCGGCCCGGTCGCGGCCCGGCGCCGCCAGCTCTACCTGGTGCCGTACCTCGTCTACACGGCGATCGGGCTGCTGATCAGCGCGGGCGTCCTCGTGTCCATCGCCCGGTCCGCGTCGGCGGGCGAGATCACGCTGACCGCGCTGGCGCTCGGCATCCAGTCGGTCGTCGCGGCGATCGCGCTCGGCGAGTACTACCCCGAGTCGGACGTGCAGACGCAGTACGGGATGCAGGCCGTCGCGGCGCTCGCCGAGTTCGAGGCGCGGATGGCCGACGCGGAGGCGCGGCTCCCGCGCACCGGTCCCGGGCTGCCGGTGCCGGCGGACGCGCCGACGGCCCGGATCCGGTTCGAGGACGTGCGGTTCGCGTACCCCGGCAGCAGCCGGCCCGTGCTCGACGGCCTGGACCTGGAGCTGCCCGCGGGGCTGTGCACGGCGATCGTCGGCGTGAACGGCGCGGGCAAGACGACGCTGGTCAAGCTCCTCACCCGCCTGCACGAGCCCACGTCGGGCCGTCTCACCGTGGACGGCACCGACCTGGCGGACCTCGACGTCGCCGCGTGGCGCCGCCAGGTCAGCGTGGTCTTCCAGGACTTCGTCCGGTACGAGCTCTCGGCCGCGGACAACATCGCGGTCGGCGCGGCGCACGCTCCGCGGGAGATGGCGGTCCTGCGGGGTGCGGCCGAGCGCGCGGACATCGCCGACGCCGTCGACGCGCTGCAGTCCGGATTCGAGACCACGCTGTCCCGCGCGTACGAGGGTGGCGCCGACCTGTCCGGCGGGCAGTGGCAGCGGATCGCCATCGCGCGGTCGCTGTACGCGCTCGACGCGGGTGCGCGGCTGCTGGTGCTGGACGAGCCGACGTCCGCGCTCGACGTCCGGGCGGAGGCCGCGTTCTTCGACTCGTTCGTCGAGCTCACCCGCGGCGTCACGTCCGTGCTCATCTCGCACCGGTTCTCCAGCGTGCGACGGGCGGACCGGATCGTCGTCATCGACGCCGGCCGGGTGGTCGAGCAGGGCAGCCACGACGAGCTCGTCGCGGCCGACGGGCACTACGCGCGGCTGTTCCGGCTGCAGGCCGAGCGGTTCGCGGCGGGACTGGACGCCGACGGGAACGAGGTGGAGTCATGAGACAGACCATGTCCGGGAGCTGGGCGCTGTTCCGGCTGGCGGGGAGGATCAGCCCCGGCAAGCTCGCGCTGTCGTCGGTGCTCATGGTGCTGCAGTCGGTGGCCCTCCCGCTGGCCGCACCCGCGCTCGCCGTCCTGACCGACGCGGCGGTCGCCGGGGACGCGCGTCGCGCGTCGATCGCGGCCGTCCTGGTCGCGGTGCTGGTCGTGGCCGCGCTGACCGCGGGCCACTTCGCGCACATCTTCTACTTCGAGCTGGGCGACGAGGCGGTCATGCGCCTGGAGCGCGACCTCATCGGGCTGTCGCACGACTCGCCGGGCATCGAGCACCACGAGCGCCCCGAGTACGCGGACCGCCTGCAGGTGCTGCGCACGGAGCTGAACCGGTCGGGCTGGGGGTCGATGCAGGCGCTGCTGTCGGCCGTCGGGCTCGGCGTCGCGCTGGTCATCACGGGCGTCCTGCTCGCGGAGCTCAACCCGTGGCTGCTGCTCCTGCCGCTCGCCGCGCTGCCGCCGCTGGTCCTGGGCCGCCGCGCGGAGAACGTCCTGGGTGCCGCCCGGGCCGACGCCGCCGCCGACAACCGCCGCGCGCGGCACCTGTTCGTCCTCTCGCTCGACGCGGCGGCCGCCAAGGAGCTGCGCACGTGCGGGCTGGAGGGTGAGGTCCGCTCGCGGCTGCGCACCTCGTGGGACGCGGCGACGGCGATCCTGTGGGCGGGCGAGGTGCGTGCGGACACCCTGCGCGCGGCCGGCCAGCTGGCGTTCGCGGTGGCGTACGTCGCGGCGACCCTCCTGGTCCTGCGGGACGCGGTCGCCGGGCAGCGGACGGTCGGCGACGTGGTGCTCGTCATCACGCTGGCCTCGCAGGTGAACCAGCAGGTCACCGCCGCCGTGACCATCCTCCAGCAGCTCCAGCGCGCGGCCCGCAGCATGACGGACCTGGCGTGGATGCGGTCGCTGGTGCAGGCGCAGACCGTGCACGGCGCACAGGTGCCGGCGCCCGACGAGCTGCGCGACGGCATCCGCTTCGACGGCGTCTCGTTCACCTACCCCGGCACCGACGCCMCCGTGCTGGAGGCCGTCGACCTGGTGCTGCCCGCCGGGACCAGCGTCGCGATCGTCGGCGAGAACGGCGCGGGCAAGACCACCCTGGTGAAGCTCCTGTGCCGGTTCTACGCGCCGACGACGGGCACGATCACCGTGGACGGCGTCGACCTGCACGACCTCGACCCCGTCGGCTGGCGCGACCGCACCGCGGCGGGCTTCCAGGACTTCTGCCGGTTCGAGCTGCTGGCGCGGCAGAACGTCGGCGTCGGGGACCTGCCCCGGATCGAGTCCGACGAGGCCGTGCTCGGCGCCCTGGACCGGGCGCACTCCGCCGACGTGCTGGCCCGCCTCGAGGACGGGCTCGACACGCAGCTGGGCACCAGCCACGCGGACGGCGCGCAGCTGTCCGGCGGGCAGTGGCAGAAGCTCGCGCTCGGCCGGGCCATGATGCGCGAGCAGCCGCTGCTCGTGGTGCTCGACGAGCCGACCTCCGCGCTCGACGCCCAGGCGGAGCACGACCTGTACGAGCGGTACGCGGCGCACGCGAAGGCCGTCGGCGCGACGACCGGCGCCGTGACCGTGCTGGTCTCGCACCGGTTCTCCACCGTCCGCATGGCCGACCTCATCCTCGTCGTGGCCGATCACCGGATCGTGGAGTCCGGGTCGCACGAGGAGCTGGTGGCCCTCGACGGCCTCTACGCGGAGCTGTTCGGGATCCAGGCAGCGGCCTACCTCTGAGTGTCGCGTGTGGGTGCCGACGGGCAGACTGGCACCCGCTCCGGGAGGTACCGGGCAAAGCGACAGGGGGATCTTCATGGACCACGGCACGGCACGCGAGACCAAGGCACAGGCGGTCGACTACGCACGGGAGCTGTCGGAGCGGGTCATCCGGCCGTCCGACGTCGGCGACGGCGGTCCTGCGCTGGCCATCGGTCTCGCACCGCAGCCTGACGGGTCGTACGCGCTCGCGGTCCGCTACCGCCTGGGCCTGCCGTCGGTCCGGAGCATCGCCCGCAAGGTCGTCGCCGAGGTCGGGCAGGATGTCGACGTCCGCCGCACCGGCCGGATCTCCACGCTCGCGGACGACCCGGCCAAGGTCCGCCCCCGGCCGCCGGTCGTCACCGCGCACGCCGTCGGCGAGACCGGCCGCACGCGTCCGCTGCGCCCGGGCATCTCCATTGCGCACGCCAAGGTCACCGCCGGCACCCTCGGCGCGTTCGTGCACAAGGACGGGACGGTCCACGCGCTGTCCAACTTCCACGTGCTGGCGGGGTCGCCGTCGGCGAAGGTGGGCGACACGATCCTGCAGCCCGGCCCCGCCGACGGTGGGCGTGCTCAGCGGGACAAGGTCGGCACCCTGGCCGCGTGGGCGGACCTGGACCAGAACCGCACGGCCCTCGTCGACTGCGCGATCGCGCTGCTGGACGACCAGGAGGTGGACCTGGAGTACCCGGTCGGCCGGATCACGACGACGGCCGTCGCGCTCGGCGGTGAGCAGGTGGTCAAGATCGGCCGCACCACGTCGGTCACGCGCGGGCGGGTGACCGCGATCGAGCTGGACAACGTGGTCGTCGGCTACGGCGAGGAGATGGGCGAGATCAGCTTCGACAACCAGATCGAGGTCGAGTCCACGGGCACCGGCCCGTTCTCCCGCGGCGGCGACTCGGGCTCGCTGGTGTACCGGGCGGACGGCGTCGCCCTGGGACTGCTCTTTGCAGGGTCGGAGTCGGGGGGTGAGAATGGCACCGGGTTGACGTACATCAACCCCATCGATGCCGTTCTGGACGCTCTTGGGGTCACACTGGTCTGACGACCGTCGGACCTGCCGCCCCCGCGGCCGCGTCACGGTCGGCGGGAGGCGGTACCACCATGGCGGACCTCGAACAGGCCCGGGCAGCGAAAGAGCGCCTACGAATGACGTTGAAGGGGCGCTCCGACGTGCGCGGGATCGGGATCGCCCGGGCCGCCGACGGCTACCAGCTCCAGGTGAACATGTCGCGGGACCCGGGTTCCGACCTGCCCGGGGCGGTCGACGGCGTCGACGTGCGGGTCCGGGTGGTCGGCGCCATCCGCGCCAGCGCCTGAGCTACTGCTCGTCGAGGAACAGCTCGTCGACCCTCAGCCCGAACAGCCGCGCCAGGCGGAACGCCACAGGCAGGCTCGGGTCGAACTTCTGCGTCTCGATCGCGTTGACCGTCTGCCGGGAGACGCCGATGCGCAACGCCACGTCGGCCTGCGTCCACGAGCGCTCGGACCGGAGCTCCGCGATGCGGTTCTTCACCGGTACCGGATCTTGCCGGCGGCGAACGCGACCAGGAAGACGACGGACATGAACACCGGGAGCGCCGCTGCGCTCACCTCGTCGACGAGGCCGGCGGCCTCCGCGACGACGTAGCCGAACCCGGCGACCCACGCCGCGCCGAGCGTGACGGCGAGCGCGTCCTGCATGATCTTGCGCTGCAGCTCGTCGAGGGCGTTCAGGTACCGGGTGAACGCGATGATCCACCCGACCCCGACGAGCACGTTCAGCACGACCGCCGCCCAGGTTGCCGCCGGCCGGGTGTCGCCCCAGAGCTCGGGGGCGAAGCGGGCGAGGGCGAGGCTCGCGGTCCAGGCGAGCGTCCAGACGGCGAGGCCGCCGGTCGCCCGCATCTCGGCGCGGTAGCCGCTGGTCTCCTGTGATGCCTGCACGGTCGGTCCCTTCTGCCGATGCGAGTCAAGTTCACTTGACACGGTAGGGCGGCCTTGCGCGCCAAGTCAAGTTCACTTGACACGACGGAGGGCCTGACCCGCGCGGGCCAGACCCTCCGTCGTCAGGTCACACCGACGTGCAGGCGACCCCGTTCAGGGTCACGCCGGTCGGCTGACCGGGCGTCGCCGTGCTGGTCCCCTGGAAGCCGAAGCTCACGGAGCCGTGGTGCGCGATCGTCCCGTTCCACGCGGCGTTCTTCACGCTCACCGCGGTGCCGGTCTGGGTGGCCACGGAGTTCCACGCCTGCGTCAGCTTCTCGCCCTTGGTGAACGTCCAGGCCAGCTCCCACGAGCTGATCGGCGTCATGGAGTCGTTGTAGAGGCTGACCTGCCCGACGAACCCGCCGGACCAGGAGTTCGACACGTCGAACTTGACCTCGCAGCCCGCGTCCGGGAGCGAGCCCGAGCTGAACGTGAGGGTCGGCGACTTGCCGGAGGCGTTCCCGGCGGCGTCGTGCGCGACGACGTAGACGGAGTACACGGTGCCGGCGGTGAGTCCGGAGACGGCGGCCGCCGGGCTGGTGGTGGTCGCCAGGAGCGCGTTCGTCGTGGCGTTGTGGACCGTGTACGACGTCACGCCGACGGCGTCGGTCGACGCGGCCCACGACAGCTGCGCAGCAGTGCCGGTGGCGGAGACGAGCGACGGCTGGGCAGGCGTCGTCGGCGCGGTGGTGTCCCCGCCCGGCGTGGGTGTCGGCGTGGGCGTCGGTGTCGGGCTCGGCTCGCCCGTGCCGCCGCCGAAGTCGACGTCCGCGCAGTTGTAGAACGACTCGGGGCTGTCCGAGCGCTCCCAGACGCTGAAGATGATGTGCCGGCCCGACTTGGCGGGGAGCTTCGCGTTCCAGTAGTACTCGGGCCCGGCCGGGCCGCCGGGGCGGATGGGCGGGTTGACGGCCGTGTCGAACGGGGCCGTCTCGAGGTCGGACCAGCCCAGGGGCTTCGTCTGGTCCCAGCCGTCCTTGGTGATGTACTGCACGAACTTGCCGGGGTGGGGCACGACGGCGGAGTACTGGACGGCGATCGTCGAGCCGGAGACCAGCGGCGTGGCCGGCCAGTCGTCGCTCGGGGTGTTGAAGTCGTCGAACTTCGAGTCCGGGCCGCAGAGCTTGCCGTCGGGGATCGTCTGGTGCTGGCCGGCGACGAGGCTCAGCAGGTTCCCGAACCAGTTGTAGAACGGGTAGTTGCTGGTCGCCAGCGCCGTCTTGCACAGCGGGTTGGTGGGCAGCATGTTCCCGCCCTGGCCGGCCGCCTCGCCGCCGGCGAGCCCGTCCAGGTAGCACGCGTAGGTACGGGTCTGCGGGTAGGTGAGGCCGCCGTGGGCGCTGGCCGGTGCCGCTGGGGCCGCGACGATCGCCGCGGCGACGAGCGCAGTAACGAGCGTCAGGGTGCGTAGTCGGGTTGCTCGGGACATCAGGTGGTGCCTCTCCGGTCGGCGGCGTCGGAGCCGCGCGGGTGGCGCGGGGCGACGGCGCGCGCCGGGAGTGTCCAGGCTCGGGAGCGGCGGGCCACCCGACAAGCCACCGAAGCGATTCACCTGCGCGAGTGACGAGGGTAGGCATGCCTTACCTCGTCGGCTACTGTTTCCTGACATCGCGTCAGCACCCAAGGAGTTCCGTGAGCGCCACCACCGTCCTGTCCCCGCTCTCGGTCGCGCTGCGCGAGGGGACCCGGAGCGAGCACGAGACGGCAGAACGCTCCGGCTTCGTCGAGCTGCTGCTCTCCGGCCGGCTGGATCGCGCCGCGTACGCCGACCTCGCCGCCCAGCAGCTCGTCGTCTACACCGCGCTGGAGGCCGCCGGGGCACAGCTGACGAACGACGGCGCCGATGCTGGCCTGGTCTTCGCCGAGCTGACCCGTGTGCCCGCCATCGAGCAGGACCTCACCCACCTGTACGGCGCGGGCTGGCKGGACGAGCTCCGGATCCTGCCTGCGACCCGCGTCTACGCCGACCGCCTCGCGCAGACCGCGGACTCCCTGCCCCGGTACGCCGCGCACGCCTACACGCGCTACCTCGGCGACCTGTCCGGCGGGCAGATCATCAAGCGGATGCTCCAGCGCCACTACGGCTTCACGGCCGACGGCATCGCGTTCTACGACTTCCCCGAGATCCACAAGCTCAAGCCGTTCAAGGACGTCTACCGCGAACGCCTCGACGCCCTCCCGCTCGACGACGAGGCCCGGGCGGCCGTCGTCGAGGAGGCGCGGCTCGCGTTCCGGCTCAACGCGGACGTGTTCGGCGAGCTCGGGGCGGTCCACGTCCGTTAGGCGCTCCGGCCCGAAAAATGGGGGTGCCGAGCGCTTCCGCTACGGCAGGACGGGTGATCTCATGGACCTCTCATCCGTCTGCGTCGCTCCATCCGGGATCGAGGGTCGATGATGGGCGACGTGACGCGTCGCAGCTCGGCCGCCCAGGGTGCGCGCGCGGACAGCAGGTCCGCCGCGGGCCTCGTCGGCGTGCGCGCACTCGCCCTGGCTGCGCACCGGCTCGACCGCTGCCGGTCGATCGACGAGGTCGCGCACGTGGCGACGTCCACCGGCATCGAGGTGCTCGACGCGCGGCACGTCGCGTTCTGCCGCATCGACCAGGACACCTGCCGCACCGTCCTGGTGGAGCCGCCGCCGACCGACCCGCGCGCCGTCTGGATGGCGCGGGCCTCCTACCGGGCCGACGACCGCCCCGCGCTGCGCGCCCTCATCCGCGACCGCGCCAGCTKGGTCGCGCACGCCCGGACCGTCCACGACGAGCCGACGGTCCCGGACGACCCCGACGCGGGCGACCCGGTCGAGGTCGACACCCTGCGCGAGCTCGACCTGTCGACGGCCCTCGCCGCGCCGATGATGGTCAACGGCAGCGTCTGGGGCCAGCTGTACGCCGTGCGCGGTCGCCCGGGCCCCCCGTTCCGCGTCGACGACGTCGCGCGCGCCGAGGTGCTCGCCGCCCTCGTCGCCGGGGCGGTCGCGCGCGTCGACCTGGAGGCGCAGGTCCGGCACCTCGTCGCCGACGACCCGCTGACGGGCCTGGCCAACCGCCGCATCGCGGACGCGGAGGCCGAGGCGGCGCTCGAGTCCGGCCACGAGACGTGCATCGTCATGTGCGACGTCGACGGGCTCAAGCGCGTCAACGACGAGCTCGGCCATGACACCGGCGACGACCTGCTGCGCTCCGTGGCGGACGTCCTCGGTCGGGCGGCCGCGGCGCTGCCGGGATCGACCGCGGCGCGCATCGGCGGCGACGAGTTCTGCCTGGTGACCGTCGGCCGGCGGCGTGCCGAGGTCGCGGACGTCATGGCGGCGACGATCGCGACGTTCCCCCTGCCGCACGGTGCGGCGATCTCCTACGGCATCGCCTCGACCGCGGTGACCGGCTCGGTGTCCGCGCGGCACCTGTTCCGGCAGGCCGACACCGCCCAGTACAAGGCCAAGCGCGCCCGGGCACGGGCGCTGCGCTCGCTGGTGCCTGCCGCGGCGGACCCCGCCGTCACGGCCGAGCGGGTGCTGGTCGCCGCGACGGCCGCGATCGTCGCGGCGCAGTCCGGCGTCGTCCCCCGGCTGTGCGCGTTCGCCGCCGCGGCCACCGAGACCCTCGGCGGGTCGGCGTGGGCCGTCCTGACCCGGCGCAGCACGGCCGAGCCGCCGTCCGCGGTGGCCCGGGGCGGGAGCCCGGCGGAGCTGGGTGTCGAGTCGTCCACCGCCGTGGTCATCCACGACCTGTGGCAGGTCGAGATCGGCATGTCCGCCACGGCGGCCACCGGCGAGGTCGTCGCGACCTCCCTCGACGCGCTCGCTGCGGTCGCGATCCTCGGGGCACGCTGACCGCTGCGCACGCCACGGAGCCGCTCCGGCGCCGTCGACGTGGGCCCGCCGCTCGCGCCGCCCGCCTCAGCCGACGCGCGGTGCCGTCGGGCCGCCTCAGCCGTGCAGGGGCAGCGTGAGGGTCGTCGGGGCGCCCTCGACGAGCCGCACGGGCACGCCCCAGTCCTGGGCGTTCAGGTGGCACGCCGGGTACTCGATGGCGGGGTCGGCGTCGCAGCTCGCCGCGTGCGCGGTGACGTGCAGGACGCCCTCCGGGATCGCCGGGTCGAGGCGCAGGACGCGGTCGAGGGGCACGTCGTCGCCGGCGCCGTCGAGCAGCAGCCCGGGCGGGGTCGACGAGACCTGCAGGCGCGTGGACGGTCCGTAGCGGTCGTCGTACTTCTGCCCGGCGGCCGGGGTGAACACCACGTCGAGCCGGACCTCGCCCGGGGACAGCTCGGTGACGGGCCGCTGCGTGCGGTGGGACCCGGAGTCCAGGATCTGGCCGACGAGCGTCGCGGGCAGCGCGATCCGGGTGAGGCGGTGCGCGGCCGACTCGACCACGAGCAGCGTCGACCCGCCGTCGAGCACGACGATCCCGCTGGGCTCCGCCAGGTCGGTGGCCAGCGTCGTGACCTCTCCCTCGGCGTAGCGGCGGACGGCGCCGTTGTAGGTGTCGGCGACGACGACCGACCCGTCGGGCAGGACCGCGACACCGAGCGGGTGCTGCAGGCGCGCCTCGTCGGCGGGGCCGTCCCGGTGGCCGAAGTCGAACAGCCCCTCTCCGACGACGGTGTGCACGGTCCGGCCCACCGGGTCCACCCAGCGCAGCGCCGACGTCTCGGAGTCGGCCAGCCAGACCCGGTCGTCGGCCGCGACGGCGAGCCCGGACGGCTGCGCGAACCACGCCTCGTGCAGGGGGCCGTCGAGCAGCCCCTCGTTCATGGTGCCCCCGAGGAGCTCGATCGAGCCCTGGGTGTCGTCGAACGCCCAGAGCGTGTGGTTGCCGGCCATCGCGACCACGAAGGCGCCTAGCGGCTGCGACCACGCGACGTCCCACGGGGAGGACAGCTTCTGCCGACGGGGACCGGGGACGAAGGGCTCCGTCGACGCCCCTGCCGGCGTCAGGGTCGAGGCGTACGCCGCTACCTCGTCGCCGGGCGACCCGACGACGGGCGTCGACGCGAGCTCCTCGTCGGCCTCGTCCTCGTCCGAGGCGAGGAAGTTGTCCGCCGCGCCCACCATGTACTGCGCGCCGGTCCCGGCCACGGTCGTCACCGTGCCGTCGTCGAGCCGGACGCCCCGCAGCGCGTGGTTCACGGTGTCCGCGACCAGCACGTCGTACCCGAGCGACGGGCGCAGCTCGTCCKGGACCAGGCACAGGCCGTTCGGCTCGCTGAACCGCGCCTCGTCGGGACCGCCGTCCACCAGCCCGCGCTCGCCGGACCCGATGCGCCGGACGAGCGTCTCGCCGTCGGCCTCGAGCTCGGCCAGGCTGTGGTGCCCGGCGTCCGCCACGAGCAGGTGACCGTCGGGCAGGACGATCGCCTTGGCGGGGAACCGGAGCGTCCCCTCGCTCGGCGCGGGCGGGACGTACGGTCCGTCGCCGCGGTGCAGGGTTCCCTTGGCCTCGTGCTCCGCGATCAGCTCGCCCACGAGGATCTCGACGTTGCGCTTGTGCCCCTCGCCGGCCATCTGCGCGACCACGTAGCCCTCGGGGTCGATGACCACCAGCGTCGGCCACGCCCGCGCGGTGTACGCCGACCACGTGACCAGCTGCGGGTCGTCCAGCACCGGATGGTGCACCTCGTAGCGCTCGACGGCCGCGGCCAGCGCCACCGGGTCCGCCTCGTGCACGAACTTGGGGGAGTGCACGCCGACGATGACCAGCACGTCGCGGTGCTGCTCCTCCAGCTCGCGCAGCTCGTCCAGGACGTGCAGGCAGTTGACGCAGCAGAACGTCCAGAAGTCGAGGATGACGATCTTCCCGCGCAGGTCCGCCAGCGTGACGGTGCGGCCGCCGGTGTTCAGCCACCCCCGCCCGACGAGCTCGGACGCACGGACCCGGGGCAGTCTGCTCTCACGCACGGCCCCATTCTCACCTGCCCGGACGCAGAACCGTGCCCGACGTCCGAGGAGGTGGCTGCCAGAGCGCGCAGATCCTCGGACGCACCGCAGAGAGATCCCGGACGTCCGAGCATGTGGTCGCTGGAGCAGCCACTTGCTCGGACGCTGCGCGGGCGGCGGGCGGCGGGTGGCGGGCGGCGGGCGGCGGCGGGTGGGTCAGGTGCGGTCGAGGACGTAGATGCGCGGGTGGTGGCCCTTGGCGAACACCTTCGTCGTGGAGCGGACCCGCCAGAGGGCGTCGGCGTCGCGCAGGCAGCGCTCCATGACCTTGACCTCGTGCGTGAGGACCACGAACCGGGCGCCGGGCGCGGCCGCGTCGTAGGCGGCCTGGAGCATGCCGGCGTGCACCTCGGCGTTGGTGGCGTGGGTGCCGTGGAGCGTGCCCCACGGGGGGTCGGCCAGCAGCAGGTCCCACCCCGTGCCGACGGCCTCGGCCAGGGCGGGGCCGGTGCAGTCGGCCTGGAGGAGGCGCGCCTCGACGGCGCCCGCGCCGAGGTTCTCCGAGGACGCGGTGAGGGCGTCGGCGGACAGGTCCACCCCGGTCGCGTCGGCCGCGGGTCCGGCCGAGAGCCGCTCGACCAGGAGCGTCCCGGAGCCGCACATGAGGTTGAGCACCCGGTCCTGCTCGTCGACGCCGCCCAGGCGCACCATCGCCGCGGCGATCGTCGCGTTCGCGGCACCGGGGAAGTCGGTGACGCGCCACCGTCGCGCGGACAGGGGCCGTGCCCCGACCCGGACCAGGACGTCCCAGCCGGGATCGCCGGACGACCCGGGGCGCAGGCCGCGACGCACCCGCAGGACCAGCTCGCCCTGCGCGTCGTCGTACCGCAGCCCCGTGGCCTCCGCGAGCAGCTCCGCGAGCCGCGCGAACACGCTCGAGTCGCTGCCCGCCGCCTCGAACCGGAACGACGACGAGCTGCCGACGCGGAGCGACGAGTACATGGCGTCGACGATCCGCTGGAGGTGGTCGCCGCTGGTCAGCGACTTGGGGCGAGGGACGTCGAACCGCAGCACGACGAACGCGGCGACCGCCGTGCGCAGGTCCAGGACCGCGCCCAGCGGACCCCAGTGGGACACGTCGAGGGCGTCCTCGCGGCCGGGCACGGGCGTCGGGTCGCCGTCGAGCATGAGCACCTCGGCGGCCTCGTCGGCGAGGACGTCACCGAGGCCGGGCAGGAACGTGAGCTCGAGGCTGGTGGACCGACGGACGGGTGGGCGGGACCGGGGTCGCCGGCCCACGGGGTGGCTGCCGTGGTGCGCGGGTGGAGTTCCGCCGCGTGCGCGCTTCGCCACCGGGTCAGGCCGGCACGGGTGCAGGTGCAGCGGCGTCCGCTCCGACGGCCCGGAGCACGAAGGCCTCCGTCTGCGCGATCGCGCGGTCGCGCTCGGGCCCGTCGACGGGGACGCCCCGCCCGGACAGGCACGCGTTGATGAGCGGCACCGTCACGTCCAGGTCCTGCGACGGGAAGGCGCCGGACTCGATGCCCGCGGCCAGGATCCGGCGCAGGATCTGCTCGACCACCATGACGTGCTCGCGGACGCGCTGCTGGGTCCCGCGCGAGAGCACGGACCGCAGCTCCGGACCGGGCGCCAGGTGGTACACCCTGGTCAGTGCGGCCTGCTGGCGGACGTAGGTCTGGAGCTGCTCGGTCGGGTCCTCGATGTCGTCCAGCGAGCGCTGCAGCGTCGCCGCGTACTGCTCGGTCTCGTGCGTGATGAACCCGAGCAGGAGGGACTCCTTGTCGGGGAAGTGGTTGTAGACGGCGGTGCGTCCGACGCCGGCCGCGGACGCGATCTCGGCGAGCGTGATCGCGTCGAACCCCTGGTCGGCCATGAGCTCCGAGAGGGCCGCGAAGAGCTTCTGGCGGGTCTGCTC
The DNA here is from genome assembly GCF_054049655.1 of Cellulomonas sp. P5_C5. Classification (NCBI taxonomy): domain Bacteria; kingdom Bacillati; phylum Actinomycetota; class Actinomycetes; order Micrococcales; family Cellulomonadaceae; genus Cellulomonas; species Cellulomonas sp. P5_C5. Next base: position 18,587 of record NZ_JBFULY010000041.1, read on the forward strand.
GCGGTGCTCGTGCAGGGACCCGCCGATGATCTTGGGCATCGTGACATCATCGCACGTTCTGTCATCAAATGGGTGCGGCGGGTGAAGGGCCCGGCCGGCACCCCCGATAACGGCCGCTGAACCGATAAAAAGTCGGCCGTCCCGCGTGATGACGCGGCGGAAGCGCCGGAATTGTGCACGCATCGGCGGTTCGTGTTCGTACACTCGTCATGCGCGGGGGGCCCTGGGCGGTACCCCGCGCGTGCGTGCGTTCTCGACGGCGCGGTCGGGAGGAGACGAGATGACGGAAGTCGTGGACACCGCCCGTGTGCGTGCTGCGCACGAGCGCTTCGTCACCACCGGCCAGCTGTCCAGCCGCGCGGTCCGCTCCGTCGTCGCCGACTCCTGGCGGCGCAGCCAGCGCAGCGGGGTCGACCCCGAGGTGCAGAACGCGCCCGTCGACATGGGCGGCAGCGACCTCACCGGCTACCGCAGCTCCCTCGCGCTCGCGGCCGCCATGCCCGTGGTCCGGGACCTGCTCGTCGCGCCCGGCGCCGACGCCGGGTGGGTGACCGCGCTGACCGACGACGTCGGCCGGATGCTGTGGGTCGAGGGGGACCAGTCGCTGCGGCGTCGGGTCGAGGGCGTGGGCTTCGTCGAGGGCGGGGTGTGGCGCGAGGACTCCGCCGGCACCAACGCGCTCGGTACCGCCCTGGCCACCGACCGGCCGGTCCAGGTGGTCGAGGCCGAGCACTACGCGCGCAAGGTCCAGCCGTGGAACTGCACGGCCGTCCCCATCCACGCCGCGAGCGGGCAGGTCCTCGGGGTCCTCGACGTCACCGGCGGCTCGATGGTCGCGTCCGGTCTCGTCATGTCGCTGGTCCGCGCCACCGTCGCGGCGGTCGAGGCGGAGCTCGCCCGCGCCGCGCCCGCGCCGACCGAGAAGCACCCCGTCATCGTGCTCAGCGGCTCGACGACCGCACGCCTGCGGGTGCTCGGCACCCCGACGGTGCACATCAACGGCACCGAGCTCCGGCTGAGCCTGCGGCACGCCGAGCTCCTCCTGCTCCTCGCGCGCCACCCCGCCGGGCTCAGCGCCGACGAGCTCGCCGTGCTGCTCAGCGAGCACGAGCTGTCGGACGTCACCGTGCGGGCCGAGGTCTCGCGCCTGCGCCGGCTCGTCGGGCCCCTGCTCAGCGAGTCCCGCCCCTACCGGCTGACGGCGCCGCTGCGCACCGACGTCGACATGGTGCACGCCCTGCTCGACACGGGCGACGTCGACGCGGCCCTCACCGCGTACCCCGGGCCGGTCCTCGCCCGCTCGGTGGCGCCGGGGGTCGAACGGATCCGGGACGAGCTCGCCGCGGATGTGCGCGCGGCCGTGCTCGCCAGTCCGCTGCCCGGCGTCGTGAGCCGCTGGCTCGCCTCCGACGCGGGCGCCGACGACTGGCAGGCCTGGGAGCGGCTGGCCTGGCTGGCGCCCAAGGGGTCGCCGGTGCACGTCCGCGCCGTCGGCCGGCTCGACCTGCTGGGGCACCGTCTGGGAGCGCCCCGGCACGCTTGACGAACCTGTCCAGTTCCGACCTCTCACCTGCAACGTTCCTGCAACGTGCCGCGCCCTACGTTCCTCACGTAGCGAGGCGGCCCTTGCTGGCAGGCGGGCAGACGAGCGGCGGCTGGGCGAGGATCGGAGGGGAACTTCGCCCGGCCGCAGCGCTCGACAGCAAGGGATGACCAGGGGGGCACGATGATCATCGACGCAGGAGAGCCCGGACGCGACGTCGGGCTCGACACGCGCGACGACGGCTGGATCGCGGGCGAGTTCGTGTCGCCCGCCGCGGGGCGCATCGACGAGTCGGTCTTCCGGCAGCGCGACCTGCCGAGCACGCCGTGGTTCATGACGTACTCCGGCTTCGAAGCGGACCACTAGCCTCTCGTCCATGACGAACGAGGAGATCCAGCCCGACACCAAGGACTGGACCTGGGTCCTGTCGCAGCGGTGCCCCGAGTGCGGGTTCACCGCCACCGACGTCGACGGCCCTGCCATCGCCGGCACCGTGCGGGACCTGTCGCCGCGCTGGGTGTCCGCGCTGCACCGCGCCGACGCCCGGGACCGGCCAGACCCGACCACGTGGTCGACGCTCGAGTACGGGGCGCACGTGCGCGACGTGTTCCGGGTCTTCGGTGCACGCCTCGACCTGCTGCTGACGCAGGACGACCCGCTGTTCGAGAACTGGGACCAGGACGCGACGGCGCTCGCCGACCGGTACGACCTCCAGGACCCGCAGGTGGTCGCCGGTGAGCTCGCGGAGGCGGCGGACAGCACGGCCGCCCTGTTCGACTCGGTGGCGGACGACCAGTGGGCCCGGGCGGGCCGGCGGTCGAACGGGTCGGAGTTCACGGTCCTGACGCTGGGGCAGTACTTCCTGCACGACGTGGTCCACCACCTGCACGACGTCCACGCCTAGGAGCGCTGGGCTGGAGTGCAGCGCAGGGTGGGGGCGCGCCAGCGCACCCGCCCGGAGCGGAACGCAAGGTCAGCGCGACCACAAGTACTGTCCACAGGTTCTGTCCACAGCCGTGTGCAACACGGCTGAACCTGTGGACAACTCGCTGACCAGTGCGGACTCGCCGGGTGGCGCGCCGAAACTTCACCCACACGAATTACAACCTGTGTACGGTCCTCCGGCATGAGCCTGCCGCTGGTCGACCTCCCCGGGGAGCTGGACGGCCGTAACGTCCTCGTGGTGCCCCGCGGCACGGACGTCGTCGTCCTGGCCACCGCCTGGTTCCCCGATGCCGCGTGGACGCGCGAGCCGGTGAGCGCCGACGAGGCGGCGAAGTCCCGCCCGATGACGGGCGCGCGGTTCCGGGGGATCTCGGCGGTCGTCACCGAGCCGACGCCGGGTCTGCTGCGGCTGAACGGCGCCGCCTCGCTGGAGGGGCCGGTCCCGGCGGGTCGTGCCGGGGCGCAGGCGGCCGGTCTCGTCGTGCCGKAGGTCGACCTCTACGCCCTGGTCCCAGCCGACCCGCGGGCGTCCCTGGAGCTCGTCTACGGCTGGATGGCGGCCGCCGCGCGCCGGGCGGCCGGCAGCATCGTCCCCGCGGACCGGGCGCACGTCGTCGTGCCCGACCCGGGCGCCGCGGTGGACCTGACCCTCTGGTCGCCCATGCCGCTGTCCGCGCAGGACGCGTTGCCGCTCGTGCGGCCGGCCATGACCGGGGCGCGCGTCGGGCCCACGGACGTGCCGCGCCCGCAGCAGGCGGAGGGGACCCCCGGGCCGCCGACGTTCTCGGTGACCGCGACGTTCGAGTACGACGGGGCGATCACGGTGCGGACCGGGCGCTCGTCCGAGGTCCCGGTAGCCCTGTCGCGGCTGGACTGGCGGGAGTTCGGGCCGTGGTCGTACCACGTGACCTGGATCCCGCCGGAGCCCGAGGAGCTGCGCCTCCCGAACCCGTCGCAGCTGCACCTCATCGCGCGCTCACGGGTGGAGCCCTCGGTCGCGCGCATCGCCGCGGCCCTGTGGCGGGCGGTCGGCGGGACCGTGGTGGACAGCGGCGGGTTCATCGTCCCGCCCGGCGAGCTGCAGCAGCGGGTCACCGCGCCGCGCTGACTACGCGAACGGCTCGCTGCCGCTGGGCACCAGGTCGACCGACACGGTGAGCCGGGAGCCGGAGCCCTCCGTGAAGATGACCCCGCGCAGTGGCGGGACGTCGTCGTAGTCGCGGCCCCACCCGAGCAGGACGTAGCGGTCGTCGACGAGCTGGTCGTTGGTGGGGTCGACCTCCACCCAGCCGGCACCGGGCACCCACGCGGACACCCACGCGTGCGAGGCGTCGGCCCCGCGCAGCTTCTCCCGGCCGGCCGGCGGCCGGGTCTCGATGTAGCCGCTGGAGTACCGCGCGGGCAGCCCGTGCAGGCGCAGCGCGGCGATCATCAGGTGCGCGAAGTCCTGGCACACGCCCGCCTTCTGCGCGAGCAGCTGGGCCTGCGTGGTGTGCACCGTGGTGGACCCCGATCGGTACGCCAGCTCGGTGCGGATCCGGTGCGCCAGCTCGACCAGCACCTCGACCACCGGGCGGTCCGCGGCGAACGTCGGGGCGGCCCACGCGCGGACCTCGTCGGCGAACGTGACGTGCGGCGACGGCAGGAGCGCCTCGCGCAGGTCCACGATGCTGGGGTCCAGCCGGCCCACCTCGCCGGCAGCGACCCGGTGGGCCACGTCGTGCCACCCGACGGTGGGCAGCGCCGCGGGGTCGGGGGCCTGCCGGGTGACCTCGATCGTGGACCGCGAGGTGACGACGAGCCGCGTGTGGGGCGTCGTGACGCCGAAGTACGTGGTGCGGTTGCCGTAGTAGTCGACCCACTGGTTGGTGTCGGCGGGCGTCGGCTCGATCTCGACCGTCGTCGACAGGCACGTCTGCCCCGGGACGTCGCGGGGCGTCATCGTCGTGCGGCCGTAGGAGTCCGTCACCACGTTCGCGTACGAGTACGTGGTGCGGTGCACCAGGTCGTAGGTGCGGGTCACTCGCCACCACCGTCCCGGGCGTCCCAGGGGTCCTCGAGCGCGCGGCTCGGCGAGAGCCTGACGAAGTGCACGCGCTCGATCTCGTCGGCCGCGGAGTGCAGGCGCCAGAGCATCGACTCGAGCGTCTCGGCCAGCCGCGCGCGCCGGCCGTCCTCGGTGACCGCGGTGGCGACGGCGACCGTGTCCACCTCGGCCAGCAGGTCGACGACGTCGGACAGCAGGTGGTCGCGCTGGTCAGGGGCCCGGCCGGCGAGCGGGACGAGGGCGAGGGACTCCTGGAGCCGGTCCAGCTGGTAGGCCAGCGACCGGGGGTTGGTGCCGTCGAGCAGCAGGAGGTCGAGCACCTCCGCCAGGCCGGCACCCGTCTGGTGGCGGCGCCGGTACGTGATCGCCGACTCGTGCGCGAGCAGCACCGACTCGAGCACGACGGCGTCGACGTCGGCGGGCCGCCGCTGCACCACGGTGGCCAGCAGGCTCTCGACCAGGTGCTGTGCCCGCTCGATGCGCCGGCCCGCGTCGAGGAACTGCCAGCCGACGTCCCGCACCAGCCCCTCGGCGGTGATCCCCGCGATGGCCAGCAGCCCTTCGAGCACCTTGTCCAGCGCGGGCCGCAGGCCGGCCGTCACCGTGTTGCCGGCGACGACCCCCAGGTCGAGCGCATCGCGGCCGTGCGTCCGGCCGCGCGTCTTGCTGCGCTCGTCGCGCAGCGCCCGCTCGATGCGCGCGAGCGGTCCGAACGTGTCGGTCGAGAGCTGGTCGCGCACCGCGGCGGCCGCGGCGGCGAGCCGACGGACCGAGCGCGCGACCGTCCCCGCCGTGCGGGGGTCCAGGACCAGGTCCCGGAACGACGGCGCGCTCCCCTCCGTGGGGGTCAGCGAGGAGATGAGCACGTCGAGCGCTCGGCCGCCCGCGGACGCCGGCCGACGGTGGAAGTCGTCCCAGCGGTCGACCACGACGCGCAGCACCCGGCTGGCGTCCTCCGCGCGCTCGGCGTAGCGGCCCATCCAGTACAGGTTCTCCGCGGTGCGCGGCGAGATGCCGGTCGCGGGGCGGCGCGGCGTCGCGACCTCGCCCGCGGCCGACTCGTCGGACGGCACCCACGGCTCGACCGGCGTGTCCGGCTGCGTCGAGAGCACCCACACGTCCTTCGCGGCGGCGCCCAGCGAGGAGGACACGACGTGCCCCTCCGCGACGCGCGCGAGCCCGCCGGCCAGGACCGTGTACGACCCGGCGTGCGCGACGGCATAGGTCCGCAGCACGGCGGCCCGCGGACCCAGGTCGGCCGGACCGACGCCCTCCGCGGACGGCAGGTCGCTGCCGACGCCGACGGGCATCCCGTCGACCGTCGGACCGGCCGGGCCCACCGGCTCCTGGCCCACCCACTGCCACGGCTCGGCGCTGATCCGGGCGGCCAGCTGCTCGCGCTCGCGGTGGCTCAGGGTCCAGCCGAGGATCGTGCCGACGTCGGTGCCGCGGACGGTCGGCAGCACGACGAGCCGTTCGAGGTGGGTCAGGACGTGCTGCAGGGACCGGGGCTCGCCGCACCACCAGGTGGGCGCCGACGCGAGCGCGAGGTCCTGGTCGAGCACCGCGTTCGCCAGCCGCGGCAGGTAGGTGAGCAGGGCCGGGTTCTCCAGCACCGAGCTGCCGAGGGGGTTCACCACGCTCACCGTCCCGGCGCGCACCGCCCGGACCAGGCCGGGCACGCCGAGGCGCGACCCCTGCCGCAGGTCCAGCGGGTCGCACCACTCGGCGTCGACGCGCCGCAGCACCACGTCCACGGGCTCGAGGCCCTCGACCCCGCGCATCCACACCCGGCCGTCGCGGACCAGCAGGTCGGACCCCTCCACCAGCGGCAGGCCGAGCATCGACGCCAGGTAGGCCTGGTCGAACGCGGTCTCGCTGGACGGCCCCGAGGTGAGCAGGACGACGCGCGGCTGCTCGGCGCGCCCCGGTGCGACGTCCCGCAGCGCGAGCCGCAGCGCGCGGAAGAACGGTCCGAGGCGCTGGATGGACGCCTGCCGGTACACCCCCGACAGGACCTGCGACACGACGCGCCGGTCCTCCATGGCGTACCCGACGCCCGACGGAGCCTGGGTCCGGTCCGCGACCGCGCACCACCCGCCCGCGCCGTCGCGCACCAGGTCCGTCGCGGTGAGCACCAGCTCGCGCCCGCCGGGCAGCCGCAGGCCGTCGACCGCCCGCACGAACCCGGGGTGACCGAGCACGACCGTCGGCGGCAGGAGCTTGTCGGTCAGCAGCAGCCGGTGGCCGTACGCGTCCTGGAGGATCGCGTCCAGCAGCTCGGCGCGCTGCACCAGCGCGGCGTCCAGGCGAGCCCACTCCGGCTCGTCGACGATGACCGGCAGCGGGTCCAGGTGCCAGGGGTGCTCCCCGTCCTCGGAGTCCGCGCCGTACGTGACGCCGTGGTCGGCGAGCAGGCGCTCGGCCTCGTCGCGAGCCCGCGCCAGGCCGTGCTCCGTGGGGACGTCCGCGGGGTCGGGCAGCCACGACCAGTCGGCGCGGTGGTCGACCACACCCGACTCGCCCTGCAGGCGGGGGGAGGAGAGCAGGTCGGTCACACACAGGAGTGTGTCCTACGACGGCGCGCTACCGTCCAGCGGCCCGCCGGAGCGGGTCACAGCAGGCGCGCGTCGGGCGTCACGTCCTGCACGGAGACGTCGACCCGGACCCGGTCGAGCGGCGGCGCGGTGAGCCCGAGCGTCTCGGCGACGGACGTCGCGGCGAGGCGGCGGACCTCGTCGGCCAGGGGCACCAGCGGCGTCCCGTAGAGGGCGACGAGCTCGACGGTGAGGCGGTCCAGCTCGCCCTCGGCCGTGGTGGTGCAGGTGATCCGCAGGACCCCGGCGTCGGCCACGGTCGCCAGCGCGGCGTGCACGCGGGACACCAGGACCGTCGACGCCACGAGGAGGGCGCCGTCCGGCAGCACACCGCGGACCGGGGCGGAGGGTCGGAACGCGCGGACGGCGACCGCGACCACGTCGTCGCGCAGGGCGACCCAGCCGCTGTCGGTGTGCTCGCGCAGCGTGCGGGCGGCCTGCGCGAGGAGCTGGTCCCCGTTCATCGCCACACCTCCATCCGCCGGACCAGGTGCCCGCGTGCCCGGTGGAGCTGGCCACGGACCGTGCTCGTCGTCGTTCCTGACACCTCGGCGATCTGCTCGTACGACAGACCCTCGACCTCCCGGAGCAGCCAGGTCGAGCGCGGTCCGGGGGGAAGCTCCCGCAGCGCCGCGTTCAGCGCCTCGAGCAGGTCCGTGCCCTCGGCCGAGGCCTCCGGGTCCACCGCGCGGGAGTCGACCTCGTCGACCGGGACGAACGGTAGCGGCAGTGCGGTGCGGGTCCGTCGGCGTTGCAGCGACCGCACCTTGTGCGCCGTGATGGCGAACAGCCAGGTGCGCAGCGACGACCGGCCCGCGAACTGCGGCAACGAGGTCCACGCGGCGGCGAACGCCTCCTGGACGCAGTCCTCGGTGTCCTGTGGATCATCGAGCATCCGACGGGCATAGCGATAGAGCGCCGGACCATGTCGGTCGACGATCACCCGGAACGCGGCGCGGTCCAGCAGCGCCGCCCGGCGGGCGAGCACCTCGTCCGGGATCTCGTCTGCGTCCATCCCGAGCAGCGTGCGTCCGACGGGCGGCAACCGCATCCTGAGGAATGTGACCCAGGTCACATCGGAGGTCCGTGACGAATCGGGCGCACCGGCGACCAACCGTGTGTACGTCACCAGCCGAGAGAGGTCACCATGAGCGAGTCCGCCACGACCGTCACCGCCCCTGCCGCCCGCGTCCGCCAGAGTGCGCTCGTCACGCCCGAGGGCAGCACCACCATCGCGGACACGGTGGTCAGCAAGATCGCCGGCATCGCGGCGAACGAGGTCACCGGGGTGCACTCCCTCGGCGGCGGCACCGCCCGAGCGATCGGCAACCTGCGCGAGCGCATCCCGGGCGCCCGGACCAACCACTCGCAGGGTGTCTCCGTCGAGGTGGGCGAGACCGAGGCGGCCGTCGACCTCGACCTGGTCGCCGAGTACGGCGTCTCGATCGCCGACCTGGCCGACGGCATCCGGCGCAACGTCATCAGCGCGGTCGAGCGCATGACCGGGCTGCACGTGGTGGAGGTCAACGTGACCGTCAACGACGTGCACCTGCCGCAGGACGACGCGCAGCCGGCCGCCCCGCAGGAGCAGCGGGTCCAGTGACCGACGTCCCGGAGCAGGTGCCGACGCCGCTCGAGGTGGCGCAGGACGTCGCGCCCCTCGACCTCGTCGAGCCCGCCGAGGTCGTCGTGCTCGACGACGTCATCCCGGAGCCGCTCACCCCCGCCGAGGTCGTCGCCGCAGCCGTCCTGGCCGTCCCCGGCGTCGTCCGGCTGCACGGCGGGCGCTTCGGTGAGCTCGGCACGTACCTGCCCGGCCGCCGGGTCACGGGAGTCCGGATCGACGACGAGGGCACCGAGGTGCACGTCGTCGTGTCCGACCTCGTCCCCGTGCCCGCCACGGCGGCGCGGGTCCAGCGGGCCGTCTCCGCGGTCGCGCCCATGCCCGTCCGCGTCCACGTCGAGGACATCGACACCATCGTCTGAGGAGCCACCGTGTCATCTGTCGCCATCGGGCTGTTCGCCGGCCTGCTGCTCGCCCTCGTCGCCGCCGTCGGCGGGTTCGACATGTTCGTGCTCGCGCTCGTCCTCGCCGCCGCCGGCGTCGTCGTCGGGCTCGCGGTCGACGGCCGGATCGACGTCTCCGGCCTGCTGTCCGGCCGCGGCCGTGGCTGACGCCCCGGACGCGCGGGGGACGCTCACCGTCGCCGACCGCGCCCTCACACGCATCGCGCGCCAGGTGACCCTCGACGTGCCCGGCGTCGCGCCCGAGGAGGCGTCGGTCGGCACCGTCGAGCGCACGCTCGGGCGCGGCTACCCGCGCGTGCGGTGGCAGCGGGCGGGCACCAAGGCCCGCGTCGAGGTGGAGGTGGCGATCACGTGGCCGGCCTCGGCCGCCGAGGTGACCACCGACGTCCAGACCGCGCTGCACCGGGAGCTCCAGCGGCTCGCGGGCCAGGACCTCGCGCACGTCAGCGTCGCGGTCCGCGAGGTCGTCCGGGCCGCCGCATCCGCCCGACCGGTCGCGAGGGTGCGATGACCCAGGTGGACGCCCCGCACGGGTTCGCCCCCGCTGCCGCGGCAACCCGGGCCGGCCGGGTCGCCTGGTGGAGCATCGCGCTCGCGGTCCTGCTCGTCGCCCTGGGGGTGCTCGTGGTCCGCGAGGCTCTCGTCGCCGCGGGGCGCATCGAGGGTGAGCCCTGGATCGCTCCCGTCGTCGACAGCGTCGACGGTCTCGTGCCGTCGGTGCCGGTCGCCGTCGTCGGAGTCGTCGTCGCCCTGCTGGGGCTGTGGCTCGTCGTCGTCGCCCTCGGCCGTCGCGTCCGCACCCGGCTGGACGTGACGTCCTCCACCGGCACGACCCTCGGCCTCGGCGACGCCGCACGGCTCGCGGCGTCCGCCGCGGACGAGGTCGACCGCGTGCTGTCCGCGCGGGCGTCGGCCACGCGGCGGGCGGTGACCGTCACGGTGACCACGCTGGAGGGCGACGACGTCGCGGACGCCGTCCGCGCCGCCGTCACCGAGCGTCTGGCACCGCTGGTCCAGCCACTGTCGGTCAAGGTCGTCGGTCGCGTGACAGCCGGCCTGCACGCGGGGGGTGACGGACGATGAGGCGGTCGATCCTGGCGTTCGACCGGGTGCTCGTCCTGCTGCTCGGCCTCGTGCTCGTCGTGGTCGGGGTGGCCGCCGTGGGGTGGCAGACCGGCTTCCTGGCATCGGTGTGGCCGGAGGTCCCCGACGAGATCACCGTCGACACCGGGCAGGTCACCGAGGGGTCGAGCTTCGCGGTGGTGGCCGGTGTGGTCGGGGTCGCGCTCGTGGTCATCGGGCTGTGGTGGCTGCTGGCGCACCTGCCGCGACGGTCCGTCGGGTCGCTCCGCCTCCCGTCCGGGGAGCAGCCGGGCAGGCTCGTCGTCGAGCCGGGACCGGCCGTCGCGACCGCCGCGGAGGTGCTGGCGGACGACCCGCTGATCCGGTCCGCCCGCGGATCCGTGCTGGCCGACCGGGGCGAGCTCGTCGTGCGGCTGCGCGCGACGGTCGACCCGGACGCCGACCTCGGTGCGGTCGTCGCCGCGTGCGACGGCGTGCTCGCCGACCTCGCGCACGTCCTGCCCACCGACCAGCTGCGCTCCCGCGTGGAGCTGTCGGTGCTGCGCCGCGGGGAGGTCGGGCCGCGGGTTCGCTGACTGCGCGTCGGCGGTCGGGTGGAGACTCGACGCACACGAGCGCAGGAGGCACCGATGGGTCGGGATGCTGTCACCGGATGGGTCGAGCGGTACGAGCAGGCGTGGCGGGCGCAGGACGTGGACGGCCTGGACCGGCTGTTCGCGGAGGACGCGCGCTACCTGCGCTCGCCCTACGACGCGGAGCCGCTGGAAGGGCTCGACGCGATCAAGGGGTTCTGGGCGGACGACACCCCGTTCACCATGACGGCCACGGTCGTCGCGGCGGACGGCCCTGACGCCGTCGTCAGGGTCGAGGTCCGGTACGGGGGCGACAAGCCGCAGGAGTACCGGGACCTGTGGGTGCTGCGGTTCGGGCCGGACGGGCGCGCCGAGCTGTTCGAGGAGTGGGCCTACTGGCCCGAGAAGACGTACACGACCTCGGACTGACGCGCGGGGCTCAGTGCAGCAACGAGACGATCTCCCACGCCTCGGGGTCGGGCTGGGCGGCGATCTGCTCGCGCGCGAGCGCGAACGCCTCCTCAGGTGTCGGGACGACGACGCTCGCGTGGAACGTCGTCGCGCTGCTCAGCACGCTGTACAGCGGGCCCAGGGGGTTGCCGTCGTCGTCGCACGTGCCGACGGCGACGATGAACGCC
>NZ_JBFULY010000042.1:0-29715 GCF_054049655.1 Cellulomonas sp. P5_C5
GGTCAGGACGATGGTCTCCTTGTTGACCAGGACCCAGCCGCGGTCGGGCTGCATGGTGATGACCTGCGGGGCGATGGGCAGCTGGCGGAACTCCTCCGCGGTGAAGGTGGGGAGTGCATCCTGCGGGCATGACCACCCGGTCGCGAAGGTCCACGGACCCCACGGGGACGCCTCGCTGGCTCGATCCCTGTGCCAAAGCGGCAGGACAGGCGGCCCGGGGTCGCACGCGGGCGCTGGTGTTGCGCCGTCCGCCGGTGCGCAAGGGCCGTCGATGTCGGAGGTCAGTGTTGCGGAGGAGACGTCGCAGAGCTCCGCGTGGGTGTACTCCCGAAGGACGGGTCGAACGAGCGCCGCGGGTGTCCGACGGGCATGCTCGTCGCGCCGAAAGAGGTCTCCGATGACTCTGACGGCCGACTCCGTGGTGTGAGAGCCGAACACCGGCGTCGACGGTTCTTCGTCAGCGCCGCTTGCGGGCGGAGCCAGCACGGTGACCATCAGTGCGAGGAGCGTGCCGAGCAGAGCGATCGCGCGAAAGTTCATCCGTCGACGGCTGTCGGTTCGACCGCTCGAACAGACCAAGCCTCGCCATCGTGCAGGAGGACGAGCACTGTGCGGTAGGTCGTCGCGGCGCTCCAGTCATCAACGGGCGCTCTGTCACGGTCCGTCAGCCGAGCCGGGGCCTCAACCATCGTCAGTTCGACGCTGTACGAGCTTCCGGCGCCGATCTCGGTACCGACCACATCGCTGATGTCGACACTCCCACCTTCACGCCGATGGCCCGCGGCCGCCATGACGTTGGCGTCGTCGATGACGTCGTGACAGAAGACGCACTCGGAGTCGGAGAGGTCGCGCCAACCCTTCTGGTCACCTGTCGCGAGGAGGTAGGGGTACAGCTCGATGAAGTAAGCAGCGACATCCGCCGCGCCGTCGACGCTCGGTGGTTCGTCGAGTGCGGTGGGCCGGGCCGGGGCCACTGGTGGTGCTCCGGCTGTTCCACTGGTCGTTGGTGACGGACTCTGCACCCGCGTCGGACTTACGGGCGCGACTGGCGTCCCGCCGGTGCACCCGGCGACCACCAGGGCGAGCCCAGTCACCGCGACGACGATCAGGGCACCACCGCGACGACCGCTCCACCAAGGCATGCGGGCGAACGTACCGAAAACGGGCACGACCCGTCACGGACGGTCACGCGTCTGTGGACAACTCCTGTGACAGGGCGGAGGCGGGTCGGGTGACGATGTCGTCGGCGTTGTCCACGATCCACTCCATGAGCGGCAGCAGCCGTGCGACCAGCTCGGACCCGCGCGGGGTGAGCGAGTAGTCGACGCGCGGCGGGACGCTGCCGGTCACCTCGCGGTGCACGATCCCGTCGGCCTCGAGGGTGCGCAGGGTCTGCGCGAGCATCTTCTCGCTGATGCCCTCGACGATCCGGCGCAGCTCGCCCCACCGCATCGTGCGTTCGGACAGGGCGACCAGCAGGAGGACGCCCCACTTGCTGGTGACGTGGTCGAGCACGGTCCGCGACGGGCACGCGGCTGCGAGAACTCCGTCGGTCAGGAGGCGGTCCAGGACGCTGACCTCATTGCTTACCGTCACGTGCGTACCTTACGCGAAAGTGGGTACCGACGGTCGGGAAGGTACCAGGGAGGACCGAGGTTGGGGCCGACGACAAGCGAACGCCTTCGAGAGGAACCACTCATGTCCGTCGTCGTCACCGGTGCCACCGGCCAGCTCGGCCGTCTCGTCGTCCAGCACCTCCTCGCGGGTGGGCTGCCCGCCGACCAGATCGTCGCCGCCGCGCGGAAGCCGGAGGGGTTCGCGGAGGTCCGCACGGCCACGATCGACTACGACGACGCGGCGTCGCTGGAGGTGGCGTTCGCCGGTGCGGAGACGGTGCTGCTGATCTCCGGCAGCGAGGTGGGCAAGCGGGTCGCCCAGCACGGCCGGGTCATCGACGCCGCCAAGGCTGCCGGCGTCCGGCGCGTCGTCTACACGAGCGCCCCGCACGCCGACACGACCTCGCTCGTCCTAGCCCCGGATCACAAGGCGACCGAGGAGCTGCTCACGGCATCGGGCCTGGCGTGGACCATCCTGCGGAACAACTGGTACACGGAGAACTACGTCGGCGCGGTCGAGCAGGCGCGCTCCACCGGTGTCCTCCTGACCAGCACGGGCGGCGGGCGCGTCGCCAGCGCCTCGCGCGACGACTTCGCTGCCGGTGCGGMGGCCGTGCTGGTGGGCGACGCCCACGACGGCCGTGTCTACGAGCTCACGGGTGACGTGGCGTGGTCGTTCGACGAGCTCGCCGAGGCGGCCTCGGTCGTCCTGGGCATCCCCGTCGTCGCCAAGCAGGTCTCCTCCGACGAGCACCGCGCGATCCTCGTCGACGCCGGACTGGACGAGGGCACCGCGGGCTTCGTCGCGACGCTCGACGCCGACATCCGCCGCGGCGACCTGGCCGACGCGACCGCCGACCTGCGCACCCTCATCGGCCGCCCGACCACCCCGCTCGTCGACGGCCTGCGCGCCGCCCTCTCTCAGTAGCCGTAGCGCGACTTCAGGTGGCGCCACCAGTCGCGCAGCATCCAGGAGTCGAACTCGGTGATCCGGGAGGCGGAGCCGGCCTTCATGATGAAGGAGCTCTGGCCGGTGGGGGTCCAGTCGTAGAAGTCGTCGAGGCCGAACGTGTGGCCCATCTCGTGCAGCAGGATGTGCACGTTGGCGCTGTCGAGGGCTCCGACGAAGTACTCGGACCCGATGCGCTGGCCCCAGTCGCCACCGGCTCCGCCGCCGAAGCCCTTGGTCAGCCACAGCGACTGGTCGTAGTGCCGGGCGGAGCCGCCGGGGTAGTTGCCGTCCTGGTGGAAGTACCGGCCTCGGTTCTCGGCGCACTGCGGGGCGTCCTCGCGGATGTCGTTGACGTAGATGTCGACGCTGGTGTCGGTCCACTGCAGGAGGCTGCGGTCGCGCACGGCCCAGCCGACCACCTTCACGGGTACCTCGGAGTACGGCCAGGCGTTCCAGCCCTTCAGCTGCGCGAACCAGAGCGCGTACTGCTCGGCGTACTTGGCCTGGATGCGGTCGCGGAGCGCGGCGCTGACGGGCTGGTCGGAGTCCCAGCGGACGCAGATGTTCAGGTAGCCGCCGTTGGCCATCACCTGGTCCCAGCCGTAGTTGCGGAAGCCGTAGAGGTTGCCGTTGTTGTAGGTGGTCTCCTGGTGGCGCCACACCTCGTCGAGCGGCGTGACGAGCGCGCTCGGCGGGTTCCAGGCGACGGGAGGCGAGGTCGGGGTCGGGGTGGGCGTCGGGGTCGGAGTCGGTGTGCGGGTGGGCGTCGGGGTGGGGGTCGGCGAGGTCGTCGGTGAGGCGGTCGGCGTGGTGCCGCCCCCCGAGCAGAGCACCCCGTTCAGCCGGACGTCGGCGACCGGCCCGACCGCCCCGACGTGGGACGCGTTGTAGCCGACGGTCACCGACGCACCCGGCTCGATCACGCGGGACCACGACGGGTTGGTGACCGTCACCGCGCCGCCGTTCGACGTGAACACGCCCATCCACCCCTGCGTGAGCCGCTCGCCGACGGTGAACGACCACGTCAGCGTCCACCCGTCGACGCGGTCGCCGGTGTTGCGGGCGGTGACCTCGCCGGTGAATCCGGAGCCCCACTGGGCGGCCACCTTTTGCGTGACGGAGCAGCTGGCGGCGGCGCTCGCGGGGGCGGCGGTCAGGGTGGCGACGACACCGGCGCCGACCATGGCAGCCGTGGCAGCGGCGACCAGCCGCGCGAGTCGGGTGGGGCGGCTCATGGGAGCTCCTTCGTCGGGGTCCTTCGGGACGCTAGTCAGCCCGGCGGGCCCAGCACAGGGCATCGAAGCGTTTAGTCGAAGCGCTTCCCCGACGAGAAAGAACGCGCTTTCCGACGCGAGCCCGCGTACCTTCACATCTCCGCCGAGCAAGGAGAATGACCGCATGACCGCAACCGTCCAGGCCAAGAACGTGGGGGCCGGGTTCGGCGATCGTGAGCTGTTCTCCGGTGTCGACCTCGTCGTCGCGCCCGGCGACGTCATCGGCCTCGTCGGCCCCAACGGCGCCGGGAAGTCCACGCTGCTGCAGATCCTGGGCGGCCGTCGCCACGCCGACAGCGGCAGCGTCTCGGTGTCGCCCGCGCACGCGCAGCTGGGCTACCTGGCGCAGGAGATCGAGCGTCTCGACGACGAGTCCGTGCGCGACCACCTCGGGCGCCGGACCGGCGTGACGCCCGCGCAGAGCGCCCTCGACCAGGCGGCGGACGCGTTCGGCGCGGGGGAGGAGGGGGCCGACGACGCCTACGCGGAGGCGCTCGAACGCTGGCTCGCGCTCGGTGGCGCCGACCTGGAGTCACGCCTCGGCACGGTGGCCGACGACCTCGGTCTCACGGTCGACCTCGACCACCCGATGGCCGCGCTGTCCGGGGGTCAGGCCGCCCGGGTCGGGCTCGCCGCGCTGCTGCTCTCGCGGTACGACCTGTACCTCCTCGACGAGCCGACCAACGACCTCGACGCCGCCGGCCTGGACCTGCTGGAGGAGTTCGTCGACCGCTCCGAGGCCGCGATCGTCGTCGTCAGCCACGACCGCGAGTTCCTCAGCCGTACCGTCACGGCCGTCGTCGAGATCGACCGCAGCCTGCAGCGCGTCACCACCTACGGCGGCAGCTACGACTCGTACCTCGACGAGCGCTCGATCGCCCGCCGCCAGGCCCGCGAGGCCTACGAGGGGTACGCCGCGCGTCGTGACGCGCTCAACGCCCGCGCCCGGATGCAGCGGGCGTGGATGGAGAAGGGCGTCCGGAACGCGCGTCGCAAGGCGCCGGACAACGACAAGCACATCAAGAACTTCCGGGGGCAGACGTCGGAGAAGCAGGCGGCGAAGGCGCGGCAGACCGAGAAGATGATCGAGCGGCTCGACGTGGTCGACGAGCCGCGCAAGGAGTGGCAGCTGCAGATGACGATCGCGACCGCGGGCCGGTCCGGCGCGGTCGTCGCGGTCGCCCGGCGCGCGGTCCTGACCCGTGGCGAGTTCACGCTCGGGCCCGTCGACCTGCAGCTGGACTGGCGCGACCGTGTCGCCGTCACCGGTCCGAACGGCTCGGGGAAGTCGACGCTGCTCGGCCTGCTGCTCGGGCGTCTCCAGCCGACGTCCGGCACCGTCGACCTCGGCTCGGGGGTGCTCGTCGGCGAGGTCGACCAGGCGCGACGCGCGTTCGAGGGCGACGAGCCCCTGGTCGACGCGTTCTCCCGCGAGGTCCCCGACTGGCCCACCGCCGACGTCCGCACCCTGCTGGCGAAGTTCGGGCTCGGCGGCCACCACATCCACCGCCCGGCGTCCTCGCAGTCGCCGGGCGAACGCACCCGCGCGGCCCTCGCGCTCCTGCAGGCCCGCGGCGTGAACCTGCTGGTCCTCGACGAGCCGACGAACCACCTGGACCTGCCCGCCATCGAGCAGCTGGAGTCCGCGCTCGACGGCTTCGACGGCACGATCCTGCTGGTCACGCACGACCGTCGGATGCTGGAGACCGTCCGCCTGACCCGCCGCTGGCACGTCGAGGACGGTCAGGTCACCGAGGTCACGGCGGACTGACGCCGGGTCAGCCCAGCAGCGCGGTCAGCTCGGCGCGGTTCCGTTCCAGGTAGTCGTGCACGGGCTTCGAGGACGTCTCGTCGCGGATCCCGACGAGCACGCGCGGCACGTCGACCAAGCACGTCGCCTCGTACCTGCCGTTGCGGTCGACGACGACGTTCATCACGATCGTCTGCGTCGGCGACTGGGCTGCTAGCTCGCGCAACAGGTCCACGGTGTCGAAGTAGACGTCGTTCGACGGGTCGAACGGCTGCTGCTCCAGACCGTTCGGGGTCTCGATCACGACCTCCTGCACGCTGACGATGCCGGTGCTCCCGGGGGCGACGGAGCACTCCTCGCGCGAGATGATGCGCAACCAGCCCGCGGGCGCGCTCGCGGCGAAGCTGCGAGCGATGCGCTCGACGACCTCGGACTGCCCCTGGCTCAGCGTGACCGCCGTCGAGGGGTCATCGTGGTGGTTGGGCATCGTTGCTCCATTTATAGGTGAGGATCTCGCCGTCGATGTTGACCTTGACGCTGAACTCGTCCGGTCGGGTGCTCGTGTTGCCCGGGCGGTACTGGGGCTCGACGTGGATCTCCACCTTGCCAGGCGTCTGGCCGCTCAACGCATTGCGCAGCGAGGTCTCCATGCTCGCCCACTGGCCCTGGTTGAGGTTCACCAGTCCGTCGTAGGGCTTGCCGTTGCCGGGCAGGACGTTGAGCCGGTTGGTCGCCCCGCCGAGGGAGTCCGCGATGAGGTGGAACCCGATGTCCGTCGGCAGGCCCTCGTTGCCGATCAGCCTGGTCAGCCTGCTGTTGCGTCCGCCGTCGCCGAGATTGACCGTGCCGCTGACGCTGCGGGTCCGCCCGAGGTGGTCGGTCTCCCAGGCCATGCCCTTGAACTCGTAGATCGCGTTCGGGTGCGGGGCGTTGGCGGCCCGGTTGAACGCCTTGAGGTCGGTGAACGTCAGGTGCGGCATCGGCAGGCCGTCGGCCCGGGCCACGAGGTCGAGGGTCGCGTCGAACGAGCGGAGCTTGTCGATGTCGATACCCCGGTCGACCAGGATCGCGATCTCGTCCGCGCGGAGCGCCCGCCTCGTCCACTTGCCGCCCGTGGAACCCCAGCCGAGGAAGGGGATGAGCGCCGCGCCGGACAGCGCCGCGTCGACGGTGTTGCCCTCGGCCAGGTACCAGATGCCGTTGATCGCGTCGACGGGCTCGCCGATCACCGGGATGAGGCCGAGCCCGTCGAGCACGAGGTGCCCGATGTCGGAGAACGGGTTCTGGTTCTTCCGCGCCTCCTCGACCTCCGCGGCCTTGATGTCGAAGATCTCGCGTGCGTCCGTCGCGATCGCGGCGCTGATCGTGTCGCCGCCCTCGAACGGGGTGATCGCCGCCGCGATGGCCGCGTTCGACCCCTCGCCGTCGTCGACCGGCCAGCGCCGCTGCACCAGGACGTACTCGAGGAAAGCGTTCGTCGTGGCGGACTTGCCGCCGCCCTCGATGGTGACCGTGGGGCCGGTGCCGAACAGCTGGTGCGCCGCCTCCGGGTTCCGGCCGACCGCGGCCATGATGCCGGCGAGCGGGTCGTAGTACTCGGTGTACCCGGTCGGGGCACCCTCCTCGTCGCCGTGCACGGGGTCGATGGCCCCGTAGCCCTCGCTCATCGAGTGCGCCCGGTTGTACCACATGTCCCGGGTGTCGACCTGGCGCTCGTAGTCGTACACGTCGGTCGCGAGGGTGGTCAGGAAGGGGGTGGAGAACGACCCGCGGGAGACCACCAGGCCGAGCGCGCTGGCCTGGCCGAGGGTCTCGGGGCTCTCGTCGGTGATCGCGTCGGACCAGGACGTCGCGTAGCCGGGGGGCAGCGCGTGGTCGCCCGTGCCCTGCGTCGCGGTGCCGAACGTCGTGCCGAGGCCGTCGAGGAGGGCCTCGTACTGTCCGTCGAACTTCTCGACGTCCTCGATGTCCGGGCTCAGGGAGCTGTTCCGGACCAGTGACCGCCGCGTGTTCGACGCGTCGATCACCAGGTCCGCGATCTCCTCGGGCGAGACCTGCAGCGCGAGCTGGTAGGCGAAGTAGGGGTCGGTGCCGTTCTCTGCCAGGAGGTCGACGAGCTCCTGGGGGAGGTCCTCGTCGGACCCGTACTCCTCGATCAGGTGGGCCGCACGGTCCGCGCGCTCCTTCGCCTCGGCGGGCGTCGTCGTCGGCACCGTCGACTCGTCGAGCTGCACGTACCCCTGGAACCCGGGGACCTGCGCCTCGATGTGCCGGGCGAGCGCGAGCCGGCGGCGCAGACCCGGGAGCTGGGCGTCGATCCAGGTGCTCACGGCGTCGACCCGCTGGAGCTCCTCGGCGGAGAGCATCACGCTCTCCAGGCCGGACCGCAGCGACGAGCGGTGCGACGAGACGTCGGTCGAGGCGCTCTCGAGCGCGCGCACCAGCGCCGCCATCTGAGCGAGGTCGATGGACGCGATGCTCACCGCAGGTTCCTCCACCGGGTCTGCCACGCCCCGGGCTCGACCTGCTCGGGCTGCGACCGGACCGCCGAGTCGAACGTCGAGATCGCGCCGTCCGCCGCCGTGGTCAGCGCCTGCTTGTGCCCGGTGAGGTCGGTGTAGAACGCGTCGGCGACGGGACTGAGCCAGGCGCCGGCGTCCATCGCCCGGACCACGGCGTCGAGGTCGTCGCGCAGGTCCGCCGCGACCGGGACCGCCAGCGCGCGCCGCTGCTTGATCGACGCGAGGTACGGGTTGGGGATCTGCGCGACCTCCTCCGTCACGACGCCCTCAGCCCTCAGGTCTCGCGGGCACCGCTCCGTGCTCCGCGACCCACGTGTCGAGGTACCGCTCGAACCGGCCGTGCGACTGCTCGTCGAGGATGCCCTGGCTGCGCTTCGGGGTGTCGTAGCCGAAGTCCACCTGGACCGTCCCGTCCGGGTCGGCCAGGAGCTCCAGGGTGGTCCACCGCTTGTCCGGACCGTCCTGCGCGGAGAGTGCGTTGAGGTCGGCGACGGCGTCGTACAGGGGCTCGTCGTACCCGACCTGCCCGTAGAGCCAGCGGTCGCCGCCGTGCACGACGACCGTCGTGATCCAGTTCAGCGTGACGCCGCCGGACCCGTCCGGGGTCGCCTCCCAGCTGCCGACGAGGCGGACCCACCCCTGCGGCGCGATCTCGGCGAACCGGCGCACGACCGCACCCAGCTGCTCCTGCTGCTCAGCGAACCCCACCGGAGGACCCCCTTCGACGTCGAAACCACATGATGTCAGCCGGACCTGATCAGGGCACCGGGACCTGGACCAGCTGCCAGGCGCCGCCGGTGACCAGCAGGCCGCGTCCGGGGTTCGCGCCGCCGAGTGCCGAGCGCGGGAGCCGCACGCCGAGCAGGTCGCCGTCGTTCGGCGTCGCCGGCGACAGCAGCAAGCCGCTGCGAGACTTCTTGATCGTCGCGGCGGGTCCGCGGTAGGCGCTCGTCAGTTCGTCCGTGGTGCCCGCGCCGACGATGAGCCCCGGGCGGTCCCGCAGGTTGCCCAGGTGCGCGACGATCGCGTCCGCGAGGGGCCCGTCGGTGCCGACCAGCTCCAGGTCGTCGATCAGCAGGAGCGTCGGCACGTCACCCGACGGCACGAGCGTCTCCAGGAGCGCGGCGATCTCCTCGCGCGTCGACTCCATGGTCAGGGTCCCGACGACGCCTGGCTGCTCGGCGAGCTCGCGCAGCGGGCTGCGGCGCGGCGTCACGAGCCCGACGGACCACCCGCGCTCGAGCGCCGAGACCCCCATCGTCAGCAGCACGGTGCTGCGACCGGAGCGTCGCGGACCGACCGCGAGCAGCCCCGGGCCGTGCTCCTCGGCGTCCAGCCCGAACAGCGCGAGCGTGTCGCCGCCGACACCCGCCGGCACGGCCGTCCGGCCCAGCGGTGCACCACCGAKGGCGCGCGCCTCCGCGAGCGTGACGCGGGTGGGCAGCGGGTCGACGCGGAACGGGACCTGGGCGGCGTCGGGCTCACCGGCGACGGCGGTGCTGTGCCGCTCGACCGCGGCCCGGGCGATCCGCTGCAGGGCCGCGACCTGCGCGGGACCGGACGGGTCGGCGTCGAGCAGGGCGACCTGGAGCTCCTGGCGGCCCTGCGACCGGAACGCGCGCCCCTCGGGCAGCTTCTCGGGGACCTCGCGCGGGGACATCCCGACCGCCGCGTAGTCGCCCGGGTCCGCCATCGGCAGCATCACGCGGTCCTCGGTGAGCGTCGACACCCGGCCGACGAGCAGGCTGCGGTCGCCCGTGAGCACGACCTTGACGCCCGCGCCGGGGCCCTCCTGGAGGATCTGCGTCCACATGTCGATGAGCACGCCGGCGTCGTAGTCCTCGAACGCCTGGATGAACCCCTCCCACCGGTCGAGGAGGACCAGCAGGTACGGCAGCCGCCGGGCGGGGCCGCTGCCCGCGCGCTGCTCGGTGACGTCGGCGAACGCCTGCTCGGCGAGGAGCTGCTGGCGACGGGAGATCTCGGTGCGCAGCCGTCGGGTCAGGCGGGCGACGCGGTCCGGCTGGTCGCGCGTCACGACCGCCCCCGTGTGGGGGAGCGCGACGAGGGGCAGCAGCGCGTTGTTGCCGAAGTCGAGGCCGTAGACGTGCACGTCGCGCGGTGACAGGCGCGTCGCGACGCCGGCGGCGAACGTCCGCAGCAGCGTGGACCGGCCGGAGCGGGGTGCACCGACGATCGCCAGGTTCCCGGCGCGTTCGAGGTCGTGCACCGCGACGTCGCGACGCTGCTGCGCCGGGAGGTCGACGATGCCGTACGGCAGCGCGAACGGGGTGCGCTCGAGCGACGGTCCGCCCTGGGCGAGCACGTCGTCGAGCGTGATCTCCGTGGACAGCGCGGGCAGCCACGGAGGCGGCGGTGCCGCGACCCCGGCCAGCTCGGCGGCCGAGCGCACCGCGGTGACCAGCGCGGCGAGGTCGGTCGGCGTGTCGATGTCGTCCTCCGCCTGCGCGCGCGGCGCGGACATCGGGCGGCCCACGGCCGACCACGTGAGGCGCTCGAGGTGCACCGCGCCGCCGCCCGTCGCGGTGGGCGGACGGCCCCCGACGCGCGACGACTGGAACGCGACGAGGCTCGAGTGCCCGAGCCGGGCGTACGCGCGCCCGGGCAGGCTCGGGGGGATCTCCGCGGCGTCGCCGGACTCGATCACGTCCTGGCTGTCGTTGCGGTCGGTGACGCGCAGCGCGATGCGCAGGTTGGTGTTCGACTTGATCTCCGCGCTGACCACGCCCGCGGGGCGCTGCGTCGCGAGCAGGAGGTGCACGCCGAGCGAGCGGCCGCGTCGCGCGATGTCGACGAGGCCGGTGACGAAGTCGGGCAGCTCGGCGACGAGCGCCGCGAACTCGTCGATGACGATCGTCAGGCGCGGCATCGGCGGGTCCCCGGGCTCGCGCCCGGCGAGGTAGTCCTCGATGTCCTTGGCGCCCGCGTCGGCCAGCTGGTGCTCGCGGCGCCGCAGCTCGGCGGCGAGGCTCTCCAGCGCGCGCGTCGTCAGGTGCGCGTCGAGGTCGGTGACCATGCCGACCGTGTGCGGCAGCATGCTGCAGTCCTTGAACGCCGCGCCGCCCTTGTAGTCGATGAGCACGAACGTCATCTCGTCGGGCCGGTTGGCGACGGCGAGCGACGCGATCAGCGTCTGCAGCAGCTCCGACTTGCCCGAGCCGGTGGTCCCGGCGACCAGGCCGTGCGGGCCGTCGGCGCGCAGGTCCACCGTGAAGGGGCCCTCGGTCGACTCGCCGATGACCGCCTTCGTCGTGCGCCCGCCCGCGGCCCAGCCGTGCGCGATCGTGCGAGCGTCCGGCGGGTCCAGCTCGAGCACGTCGAGCAGCCGGGACGTGGACGTCAGGGAGCCGGCCAGGTCCTCGGAGCTGATGTCCCGGACCGGCGCCAGCGACCGCCCGAGCTGCTCGAACCAGCCGCGCGGCACCAGGTCCGCGCGCACGCCGTCCACCGGCTGCTCCCCGGTCACCGACACGGTCGAGCCCGCGCCGTCGACCACGACCACGGCCTGGCACTCCTCGGGGAGCTGCCGCTCCTGCTCGTCGACGCACAGGAAGTACACCCCGACGCCGGGCCCCTCGCGCAGCAGCGTCACCAGCCCCGGGAGGAGCCGGATGCGCCGGGCGCCGTCGAGCACCACGAGCACCGGCGGCGGGAGCAGCCCACCGCCACCGCCGAACGCCCCGCCGCCCATCCGCGGCCCGTCCTTCGCGGCCGCGCGGCGGCGCTCGACCAGGTCGAGCAGCTCCGCGATCCGGCGCGAGGTGGTCTCCTCGTCGTTGCCGACGGCCACGACCGGGCCGGCGTCGCGTCGTGCGTGCGGGAGCCAGCGGACCCAGGACCACGCGTCGTCGCCCTCCTGGTCCGCCAGCAGCACGACGGACACGTCCGCCGGCGAGTGCGCCGTCACGACCTGCGCGAGCATCCACGCGGCCACCTGACGGCGGGCGTCACCCGTCCCGACGACGCCGGTGACGCCCGCGCGCGCGAGCGGGACCGCCACGGGGACGTCGGACGCGGTCCAGTGCAGAACCTTCTCGTGGTCCTCGCGTGCCGGGTCGTTGAGCGACACCTCGCTCGGGACGTCCGCGGTGCCGACCCGGGCCAGCATCCAGTCGGGGTCGGTCCGTCGTCGCTCCCAGAGCCGGGCGCGCGGACCCGTCGCGAACAGCAGCACCGAACCGGGGTCGGGAAGCTCACCCCGACGCGCGGCGCTCTCGGCCGTCAGCGCGTCGTACGCCTGCTGCTCGATCCGCGCGGTGCGCTGCACGAACGTCTGCACGGCCTCGAGGTGCTGCGTGCGCCCCTGGCCGCGCGAGGAGAAGAAGTTCGACGCCGCCATCGCCGGCGACAGCGCCATGATCAGGAGCGCGTACGGCGACCGCGTGAACCAGTACATCCCCGCGCCCATGATCAGCGGCATCACCATCATCGCGATCGGGAAGCGCTGCTTGTCGGGGGTCCGCGGCTCGCTCGGCAGGCGGAACTCCGTGGTCCGCGGCGGCGGCAGGAGGCGCGGCGGACGGTTGTAGTCGAGCGTCGCCCCGATCGGGCTGAGCGAGAGCGACGCGTCGGGGGCGCTGACGTCGGCGACCTCGAGGACGACGTCCCCGACGACGAGCGACTGTCCCGGGGCCCACGCGCGCCGCTCGGTCAGGGCCTCCCGGTCGACGTGCACGAGCGGGCGGTCGACCTCGGGGTCGATCTCGGTGATGCCCTCGAGCCCACGGCGGGCCTCGAGCAGCCTGCGGGCGTACTTCCCGCGCGCGCGACCGCGTGCGGGCGCCGGGGAGTCGGGCAGGTCGCGGCGCACGACGATGGGGCCGTCGAGCGGACGGCGCCGCACGGGTGCGGGACGGACGGCCCCCGCCACGGCGGCCGACGGCTCGACCGTGACCGAGCCGTCGAGCGCCACGTCGAGCACGACCGCGCAGGCGGGCACGTCGGCGCCCTCGACGCGGACGGACGCGCTCGGCGCGCTGCCGATCTCGTGGCGGCCCAGCGCGAGCCGGTGCACCCGGCCGGCGTCGACCCCGGAGACGAGCCGGACCTCGCACGAGCCACCGGGCTCGTGCCAGCTGTCGCCCGGGTCGACCCCGAGGCCCACGACCGCGCCGTGCCGCAGCGGCGAGCTCTCGACGGTCTGCGCCGGGTCGAGCTCGCGCCCGTGCCACCAGAGCGAGGGAGCGGCCTGCGCGGCCGGGACGACCTCGACGACGCCGAGGTGCCCCGAGCCGCGCGGCACGACGCGCTGCTCGGTGGTCTCGAGCCGCTCGGCGAGAGCGTGCGCCACGTCGCGCACGAGGGAGCCCGGGGCGCACTCGAGCACCACGTCGACCAGCTCGCCGCCCCGTTCAGCGGTGGCGCTCACGATCAGTCGCACGGCACGCTCTCTCGTCGTCGATCTCCGGACAGACGGACGGCCCGCCCTCGCTGAGGACGGGCCGGGCACCGACCGGACTCAGATGCGGTCGGCCTCGCCCGTCGCCTGCGCGATGTTGTTGTGGTTCGTGCGCACGTCGGCAGCTGCGCCGTCGAGCGCCTCCTGGAGGCGGTCCAGGTTGGCCCGGTAGTCCTGCCAGGCGGTCCGGAAGTCGTCGGAGTACTTACCCGTCCAGACGGCGCTCTGAAGTCCGCTGTCGACCGCGGTCTTGATGTCGGCGGCCTGGAGGGCCTTGTCCTGGAACGTCTTGTAGAGGCTCTGGAGTGTACTGAGCTCTGCACCAACGGCCACGAAGATCTCCTCGTCTCAGGCCACACCGGGGCGGCGTGGCGACCCGATGACACTACCTGTTCGTCCCGATACCGGGGAGCCACATCCACAGGCGCGAGTGGCGCGACCGGCGGCAGGCTCACGCCGAGCCGAGCACCGCGTCGTCGGATCCCGGCGCGAGCTCCTCGAGCAGGGCGCGTGTCGCCGGGGAGACCGTGGGTGCTCCGGCCGCGTGCAGCGTCGCCTCGAGGTCCCGCGCGACCGGGCGCACCGCGTCGGCGCCACCGAGCGCCGCGGCGGCGCGGACGAGGTCCCGCCAGAGCAGCTCCTCGGTGGGCGCGAGCCGCAGCCCCGCCCAGGCGACCGACTGGGCGCCGGCCGGGTCGTCGCCGTCGCGGCACAGCACGACCAGCCGGTGCACCGTGTCGACGAGGAGCGCCTGCGAGGCACGCTCGAGCCGGACGCGGGCGAGCCACGAGTAGCGCCCCGCGGGCCGCGCGGACAGCACCGCGCCGTGGGCGAGCCGCAGCGCCGCACTGAGGTCGCTGCGCTCGGCACCCGGGTCCGCCGCGCGGCGCGCCCGGGCGAGCAGGGAGCGCACCACGTCCCAGTCCACGACGACGTCGTCGCCGAGGCGCACGTGCCCGTCGCTGCCGCGGACCAGGTTCGGCCGCCCGTCGACGTCCGTGCCGAGCCACTCGGCCGTGCGCGCGAAGAGGCTCTCGCGCACCTCGGTCGTCACGCCCCGCGGCCACAACGCCGCCGCCAGGACGTTCGCGTGCGCGCCCTCCGGGTGCAGCGCGAGGTACACGACGAGCTCGGTCGCGAGCGCGCGGCGGCTGTCGTCGATCGTCCCGGGCGCCTCGACCCGCGGCTCGCCGAGCACGAGCACGCGCACCAGGGCGGCCTCGAGGTCGGCGGGCTCCAGGGCGCGCGCCGGGGCCACGACGGGCGGACGCTCGACGGCGCCCTCGTGCTCGATGGCGGCACGCCGCTCGTCGACCGCGCGGACCGGCTCCGGTGCCTCCGTGAGGAGCTCGCCGAGCGCCGCGACCTGCCGCGACGAGAGTCGGTTGGCGCGGACGTCCAGCCCGAGCACGCGTGCGCTGAGGCTGCCGTCGGACTCGGCGACGAGCTGCCACCGGGCGCCCGGCAGGGCACCGACGCACACGACGCCGAGCGGCGAGCGCTGGTTGGTCGCGCTCAGCTCGACGAGGTGCTGCGCGGCCGACCCGACGGGGGTGGAGCCGAGCACCAGGTACTCCGGGACCCAGGAGCCCGTGCCGCCGCTGCGCAGCCGGCCGGTGAGCACGCTCGACCCCAGGACGTCCGCACGGCGCTCGCGCAGCCGCGGCAGGACCTCCGCCGCGGACGCGGCGGTCGCGTACCGGCCGCCGGGCAGCGCGTCGAGGCCGGCGGGCAGGTCCACGCCCGTGACGTGCAGCCCGTCCGACCAGCGGTTGGTGGCGAGCTCCGCCGCCCACGCGCTGGCGACCTCGCGGGCGACGTCGAGGTCGCCGACGATCGCGATCGGGCCCTGCGCCGCCTCGAGGTCGATGAGGACGTCGCGGTCGTCGGCGTCGCGACCGAGCGAGACCAGCCCCGGGAACGGAGCGGTGCCCGTGCGTGCGTCGAGGTCGACGTCCGCGGCGTCGAGGCGCCACGCGGCACCCGCGCCGAGCACGCGCCACGGCGCCGGGGCGGCCGTCGACGGGGGGCTGAGCCGGAGCTCGAGGCCCGTGTCGTCCACCACCGCGCCGAAGACGCCCGGCAGCTCGTGCCCGGCCGAGCGCAGACCCTCGGCCAGCTGGCGCAGACCGCGGTCGAGCAGGATCGCGCGCTTCGGGTCGGCGCCGATGCGCAGCGCGACCTCGACCTCGACCGCGTCCGGGGACGGCTCGTCCGTCCGGCGGCGCCGGCGGAGCTGGTCCACGGCGACGAGCAGGCCCGCGGCCAGCAGACCGGCACCGACCAGACCCGCGTTCCGGAGACCCTCCTGCTCGGACGCCACGTCGGCGACGGCTCCCGTGTCGGCCGCGGCGGTCTGCGCGGTGGCTGCCACGTCGGTCACGGCCTCGGGCGCCGGGGTCACCGGAGCCGCCTCGACCGGGGCCACGGGCGTGACGACCGCGGTGACCCGCTCGACGCCGACCGCGTCCTCGGGCATGACGAGCAGCCAGTTGGGGTAGATGAGGCGCTCGAGGGTCAGTGCGGCCCCGTCGGGCTGGTCGCGGTGCTTGTTGAGCTCGAACACCTCGTGGTACCGCCGGCCGTCACCGAGGGAGCGCTCGGCGATGTCCCAGAGGTTGTCGTGGTAGCGGCCGTCGGGCGGCTGCACGACGTAGACGCGCTGGCCGGCGAGCTCCATGCCCTCCTCGGCGGAGAGCTGCACGTCCCCGAGCCAGTACGTCGTCTCGCCCTGGACAGCGGCCTGCTCGACGGAGGCGGCCGCGGCGGCCTGGTCGGCGACGACGGGCGTCGGCGTGGCGACCCCACCGTCGACGGAGACGGAGATGCTGGTCGACGCGGGGGCGTGCTCGGGCAGGACGGACGCGACCGCGGCGGACGCCTGGCCCGCGGCGGTCGAGATGAGCAGCACGCTGACGACGAGGATGCGCGCGAGGCGCTGGCTGGGCCCTGCGAGCGGGACGCGCCTGGGCAGCCCGACGCCGGAGAGCGCGGAGCGCAGCTCGACGGCGACGCAGACGGTGAACTGCAGCCACGCGAGCCACACGACCCAGACCAGGACCGCGAGCAGCTGCGTGATGTCGAGCGTGGCCGTCAGCTGGTCGCGGCCCGGCAGCGACGTCGGGATCTGCGGCACACCCCCGAGCGCGACGAGCGCGACCGGGATGCCGACGACGAGGAGCAGGAGCAGCGCGCCGGCGCCGAGGGCCGCCGCGAGGTGGCGCGGCTCCTCCGAGGTGTCGGGCTGCTGGAAACGGCCGGGGCCGACCTCGCGGGTCTCGCGTGTCATGGCGCTCCTGTGATCTCGTCGTTGATGCCGAGCGCGGCCCGGGCGGTCGCCGAGCCCTCGATCTCGAAGCTGTCGATGAAGGCGAGCTGCAGCAGGGACGTCGGCACGGTGTCCTGCACCACGACGTCGACCGTCTGGGCGTCGGCCGTGACGGTGATCCGCCCTGCCTGGTAGCCGCGCGCGGTGAGGAACGCGGTMGCCGCCTGCTGTGCCTCCACAGGGTCGATCGTCGCGGAGCCAGCCCCGCGCAGCGAGTTGACGTCGATCTGGTTGGCACCCGACCGCGCCGCCTGCTCGGCGTCGTCCATGATCTCGACACGGGCATTGATCGCCCGACCGCCGTCGGCGACGAGCCCGGCGAGCGCGAACAGCACGACGACCATGCCGACGACGAAGACCGAGGCCGACCCGCGCTCACCCGAGGCGAGCCTCCTGCGGACGGCGTCGACGATGCGGTGGCCCATGGTCACCCTCCTGTCCGTCGGTACTCGTCCAGCGGCGCGGAGCTCGACGCCTCGACGCGCGCCGTGCCGGGCAGGCCGATGAAGCCGAGCTCCGACCACGAGATCGTGCAGTCCACGTCGACCGTCAGCATCTCCCCGTTCGCGAAGACTCCCCGGAGCTCGGCGGGCCGGCAGTTCATGGTCGACGGGACCGCCGACGCCGCGACGGCACGCGCCGCGTCGACCGCGCTGTCGCGGTCGCGTTCGAGCGTCGCCGCCCGGACCGCGTCGCGCGCCATCGCCTCGGTGTCACCCTCGGCCGCGACGTAACGGCCGAACGCCACGATGAGGAAGATCATCGCGAGCAGCACGGGGACGAGCACGACGATCTCGACCGCCATCGATCCGCGCTCGCGCTCGTTCTCGGTGCTGCTCACCTCGGCTCCTCCCTGACGTCCGGTTCTCACTCGTCCGGACGGAACTGCTCGATCGGTCCCTGCACGGTCGCGGAGACCCGCGGAGCGAACCCGTCGACGATCTCGAGCGCCCGGCCCGAGACCGTCACGCGGACCGTCTCGTCGTCGGGCTGCGTGATCTGGACCTGCAGGTCCTGGAACGACGCTCCGCCGACCGCGTCGGTGTACTCCTGCGCATGTGCCCGCGCGTCGGCGATCGAGTCGGGCGTGCCACCGCCGACGCGGACCACGCGCGCGGTCTCGCGCGCGACCGCCCCGGCGACCTCGTTGCCGTACCACGTGAGCGCGAACTGCACGGTCAGGAAGATGACCAGCATGAGGATCGGCGTGTAGAGCACGAGCTCGATGGAGCTCGCACCGTCGTCACGCCGGGCGCGCTCCGCGACTCGGCGGAGGGCCTCCCTCACGCCGCGACGACGGGACGCGATCACGGCCCGGGGGCGTCCGGGATGACGATGTCGTTCGCCTCCTGGTTGATGAGGTTGAAGATCACGGCACCGATCGCGACGGCGATCGCCACGAGGATCCCCGTGATGATGACCCACTCGATGGCGGAGGCGCCGAGGTCCTCGGTCGCACGCACCCGCGCCCAACGGCGGCGCAGCTCCGTCCCGAGGTAGAGCAGCGGGCTGGTGGAGGAGAGGTACATAGGGTCTTCCGGTCCTTCCGTCGTCCGATTTACGAGCTGATGAGTTCCGGCTGAGCCGGGCAGATACTACCGGGGGACCATGACAGTCACGATCGCTGGGTACACGAGGAAGACGAGGAACCCGACCGCGAGGAGCAGCTGCGCGACGAGCATCGACTCCGAGCTCTCACCGGCCTTGCCCTCGGCCTCGGCCAGCTCACGCCGCCGCATCGACCCCGCGCGTGCGGAGAGCGAGTCGCGCACCTTGGCACCGTCCTCCGCCACGAGCGCGAGGGCTGCGGCGAGGTCGCGCAGCTCGTCGATCTGCAGCTCCTCACCGAGCGCGCCGAGCGCCGCCCACGGAGTCGCACCGCGCAGGCGGGCCTCCCCGAGCGCGTTGCGGATCCGCACCATCGCCCAGCCGTCGCTGAGCTCCGACGCGCCCTGCAGCGCCTCGGGGACCCCGCGCCCGCCCGCGAGGCTCATGGCCACGAGGTCGAGGAACGAGCCGACGACGTGCCGGAAGTCGCGCCGACGCTCCGCAGCCTGCGAGCGCAGCGCCATCCACGGCACGAGAGCAGCGATCAGTGCGATGACGAAAGACAGGATCACCGGGACGGACAGGTTCACGTCGAGGTGGAGGACCGTCGCGACCGCTCCGAGGGCGAGCGGCACGAGCAGCCCGACCACGCCGGCGATCACCGACCGGGCGAGGAAGGCGTCGAGCGTGAGCCCGACGATCGCGAGGTCCGAGCGCAACGGCCGCAGCTCGAGACCCGCCGCCGTGACACCGCTCGTCGCACGGCGTCCGATCGACTGCTGCCACGCCGGCGTCTGGGCGCCGCGCGCGTCGAGCCCGAGGACGACCGCACGGGCGCGGCCCTGGAGGCGCTCCTGGTCGAGCCGGGCGAGCGCGCTCCCCGCGTGCGAGGGCGGCGGGATCAGGACGAGGACGAGGATCAGGATGCCGAGCCCGATGACGGCGCCGGCGAGCAGGACGCCGGTCACAGCGGTCCCTCCGTCGACGGGCGCAGCCCGGACGCGGGCGGCGCGAGCGGTGTCGTCGCGATCGTCTCCGGCGCGGGCCCGCGGTCCGGGGTGCGTGCGGGCGTCGACATCGCCATGCGCTCGGGCGTCGCGACGAGGAAGCGCTCGGGGACGTCGACACCCGACAGGCGCTTCATCCACCAGAAGCCCGCGCCGAACAGGCCGATCACGATGAGCAGCACGAGCTGCCCGGTGGGCGTCGAGTACGGAGCGACGTAGTCCGGGTTGAACAGGGAGATGCCCAGGACCACGGCCAGCGAGAAGATCATGACGATCTGCGCGGACCGACGGGTCGAGCTGCGCCCGGCCGCGACGCGCTGACGCATGTCGAGCTCCTCGCGTGCCGACTCCGACAGCGACGTCAGCACCTGGCGCAGACCGGGGCCACGCAGGCGCGCGTTGAGGATGAGGGACGCGACGATCAGGTCGGCGCTCGGGTCGTCGAGGTCGTCCGCGAGGCGCTGCAACGCCGTGGGGAGCGGCACGCGGACGCGCAGGCGGTCGACGAGCAGGCGCAGCTGCGGCTGGATCGCCGGGGACGCCGCGTAGACCGTGGCGGGGATCGCCTGCTCCAGGCCGACGGCACCGGCGATCGTGTCGCGCAGCGACTCCGTCCACGACGCGAGGCCCTCGATGCGTGCCATCGCCTCCCGCTCGGCCCGGGCACCGCCGAAGAGCGAGTTCCAGGACAGCACGACCGCCGCCGCACCGAGCGCGGCGACCGGCCACCTCGTGATCAGCAGGACGACCAGTCCGACGGCCGCCGCCACGAGCCCGCGGCGGCCGAGCCGCTGGGCGATCGACGGGCCGCCGTGCTGCACCGCACCGTGCTCCTGGGCGCGAGGGCGCATCGCCGTCAGGAGCAGCACGACACCGACGCCGACGACGGCGCCGGCCAGGACGATGAAGATCGTGGACGGAGCCATCAGAGTCCCTGCGAGTACGCGAAGCCGGGCTGGTACCCGACGGCAGCCAGGTCGTCGATGCACGCGATCGGGGCGGCCGACACGGCGACGCCGTCGACCCCCGACGCGAAGATCTCGCTCGACAGGACGCGCCCGTCGATGCCGTTCACCTCACGGATGCTCGCCACGAACCGGCGCAGACGACCACCGCTGTGGAAGTCGTTCTGCTTCTGCACGAACACGACGAAGTCGATGGCACCCGCGATGAGCATCATCGTGGCCTCGACCGGCAGGCGCTCCGTCGACTGGATCGCGTACGTCGAGATGCGGTTGAACACCTCGATCGAGCTGTTCGCGTGGATCGTGGACAGCGAGCCGTCGTTGCCCTGGCTCATCGCGTTCAGCATGGTCACGATCTCGTCGCCGAGCACCTCGCCCACGATCACGCGGCTGGGGTTCATGCGCAGGCTGCGTCGCACGAGCGCAGCCATCGAGATCATGCCGTTGCCCTCCGAGTTGGGCAGGCGCTCCTCGAAGGACACGACGTTCGGGTGCAGGTCCGCGAACTCGCCCAGGCCGAGCTCGAGCGCGCGCTCGACCGTGATGAGGCGCTCGTGCGGCGCGATCTCGTTGGCGAGCGCACGCAGCAGGGTCGTCTTCCCGGCGTTGGTCGCCCCCGCGATCATGATGTTCTTGCGCGCCGCCACCGCGGCGGAGAGGAACGCCGCGACCTCGTTGGTCATCGACCCGAACCGCACCATGTCGTCGAGGTGCACGCGCGACAGGCGGGCACGACGGATCGAGATCGACGGCCGGGCGCACACGTCCATGACCGCGGACATGCGGCTGCCGTCGGGCAGGCGGATGTCGAGCTGCGGGTTCGCGGAGTCGAACGGACGGCTCGACAGACCCGAGTAGGCGCCGAGGATCTGCACCAGCTCGATGAGCTCGTCGTCGGAGTCCGCGACGGGGGGCATGCGGGCCTCGCGGCCGTCGGCGTACTGGACGAAGACGTTGTCGTAGCCGTTGATGTCGATGTTCTCGACCTCGCGGTCGTCCAGCAGCGGCTGCAGCCGGCCGACCCCGAACAGCGCCGCGTGGATTCCGGCGGCGACGTCCTCCTCGTCGACGGGCGACGGCGGCGTGCGGCCCGCGCTGACCTCGTCGCGGGCGTACGAGTCGAGCACGCGGTTGATGACGGCGCGCGCGAACTGCCGCTCGTCCTCGCCGGACATCGCGGGGAGCCCGCCGGCGGCGTCGTCACGACGCTGCCGCGCGAGGATGTCGGCGACCTCCTCACGGAGGCGCCGGACGAGTGCCTGGTCAACAGCCATGATCCCCTCCTTCAGGCGGGTCTGCGGACGGCGCTGCGGCTCGCGGCGAGCGCGGCCACCGGCTCGACGAGCTGGCGCACGGAGCGGACGAGCAGCGAGCGGGCGATCGGACGTTCGAGCCGGCCCGCGACGACGTCGGCGGCCCGCTCGTCCAGCGCGACCTGGCCGAGCACGCTCGCCGGGAGACGCTCGTGCGCGAGGAGCTGCTGGAGGTCGCTGAGGGACCGCTTGTCGCGGCTGTCGGCCACGATGACGACACCGACCGCCGGCACGCGCGCGGTGGTGTCCTGGAGGTGGGCGAGCCAGCGCAGGCGCTCGCGCAGGTGGGCGAAGGACTCGAGCCGGGGCCGCGCGACGAGCACGAGCACGTCGGCGGCGATGACGACCGGGAGCACGGCGCTCGACGCGGCCACGCGACCGCAGTCGACGATCACGTCCGTCCCGCGCACCGTCGCCAGCTCACCGGCGAGCGCGGGCCACACCGGGGCGATCCCGGTCATCTGCTCAGGGGTCGAGACCCCGCACAGCACGTCCAGGCCGCCTTCGATCTGCTGGAGGTGCTCGCCGACACCACCCTGGACGAGGCCGCGGCGGGCGTCGGCCGCGAGCGAGAGCAGTCCCCGCTCGGGGTCGAGCGCCCCGCGATCCGGCGTCCGGGCCAGCAGGGACACGTCACCGCCGGCCGGGTCGGCGTCGACCAGGACGACCTCGCTGGGCCAGACGCTCGCGAGCACGCGCGCGGTGGTCGTGACGCCCGGGGCGCCCTTCGCGGAGCCGAACGCGACCAGCACCGTCAGCCCTCTCCGCCGTCGAGGGGCGTGCCGCGGTTGACGAGCACGGCGGCGAGCTGCCCCTCGGACGCGACCCCGGCGACGGCGGCGCCGTCCGCCTCGTCGACGATGAAGGTGACGGTCACCGCGCGGGAGCCGGTGGCGGTCTCGTCGTCGGTGGACGTGGAGCTCACCAGGGCGTTCGGCACCATGACCGTGCCCTTGCCCTCGGTGACGCGGACGAGCTGCACGATGTCGCCCGCCGTCAGGCCGGACGCCGGCACGCGACCCTCGGCGAACGAGGCCCCGACCGCGACCTTGCCCTCCTGCAGCGTGCGCGTCGCGGTCAGCATCGTCGTGTCGAGCAGCTGGCCCTTGCTCACCGTGATGTCCGCGAACTGCCCGATGACCAGGTCCTCCTGCGACTCGGGGATGAGCAGGGTGCCCTCCGACGCGACCTGGGTGGTGGTCACGTCGTCGGCGGTGATCTCCTGGCCGACGGCGATGTCCCGCGCCGCCATCAGCACCGGGACACGCGTGTCGGAGCGCACCGCGAGGAGGCCCGCCGCGGCGGCGCCACCGACGATGAGGAGCACCGCGAAGGCAGCGAGGAGCGGGCGACGCTCTCGCGGCGCCGGGSGCAGCCGGTCCGTGCGGGCCGCCGCGCTCGCGGGCTTCAGTCCGCGGTCCTCGCGCGCTCGTCGCCGGTCCTGCGCGCCGTCGGGCGTGCTCGTGCTCGTGTTCACCGTCATGCTCGGGGGTCCGTACCTCACGCTCGTCCAGCCTCAGACCAAGGTCCGCACGACTATAGGCGAACCTGGCGCCCCGACCCGGGCGAAGTCGGACAGCCCGGACACCAGTTGCCGGGAGCACGGTTACGATCGGGCGTCGATGACCGGCCCCGGCCCCCGCGCTCGGGTCAGCGACCTTGAGACGGCCGGGTCACGGCACGACGCCCCACGCACGACGAGGAGAGCCTGATGTCCGCAGCCACCCTGCAGGAGCCGCGCACGCCGGTCCCTGTGCGCCGTGACGCGGGTGGGCGACCGTGAGCGGCTCGGGCGCCGAGGCGCTCGCGCGCTGGCCGCGCGTGCGTGCCGAGCTGCGCGACKACGCCACCGGGAACCTGAGCGTGAACGACGTGGAGCACGAGTGCGCGGCGGCGTCAGCCACGCGGCTGCGCACCGGGGTGATCGCCCGCTGCACCGCCATCGCGACCACCGTGCACCGCCCCGTCCGGCTCGAGCTCACGGACTCGCTCGGCACCCAGGAGCTCGCCGTCGGCCCCGACGGCACGGTCCGACGCGTCCGCGACGACGGGACCGTCGACACGGGGTTCGTGCCGCCCGCCGCCGCCTCACCGTGCC
Source organism: Cellulomonas sp. P5_C5 (assembly GCF_054049655.1). NCBI lineage: Bacteria > Bacillati > Actinomycetota > Actinomycetes > Micrococcales > Cellulomonadaceae > Cellulomonas > Cellulomonas sp. P5_C5. The sequence continues at coordinate 23,793 of NZ_JBFULY010000042.1, forward strand.
GCCGGTGCGACGTCCCGCAGCAGGTCACGACGACGACGTGCGACTCGTGCGGGGTGCTCGAGCCGCACCGCGTCGAGCTGGTTCCCGTCGCCGTGCTCGACGCCGACGCGCTCGTCCACCCCGACGACGAGATCATCGAGCGACTGCGCGCCACGCTCGTGGACGCCGCACCGACGGCCCCGCCGCGCACCGCGTCCACCACCCCGCCGCGCGCCGTGCCGCCGCCGCCCGTCATCGGCGTGCCGGAGGTGGCCCCGTCGAGCACGTCCGGTCCCACGTCCGCCCCCGTTCCCGCTCCCGTGTCTGCTCCTGCTGCCGCGTCTGCGTCCGGTCCCGCGTCGTTCGAGAGCCTCCTGCACGTGGCGGCCGACCCCGAGCCGGTCGCCGCACCGCCCGCGCGCGCCCGTCGCGCCGCCCCCGCCGTGCGAGCCCGCTCCCTGCACCTCACGTTCAGCAGCCAGCCGAGCGTCACCGCCCCCGACGGCGTCTCGCTCGGTCGCGACCCGGCAGCCGCCGACGGCCGGCACCCCGTGCGTGTGGCCAGCCCGGGGATGCAGGTGTCGAAGACGCACGCGTTCGTCGACGTCGACGACCGCGGCCGCGTGTTCGTGACCGACTGCCGCTCGACCAACGGCACGCGCGTCCTGACCGAGCCCCCGGTGCGGCTCGAGCCGGGGAGCCGCCACGAGATCGCACCGGGCACGACCCTCGAGCTAGGCGACGTCCGCTGCACCGTCACCCTGGCGGACTGAGAAACTCAACCCGTCCGGCTCAATGGCAGATCCCCCGTCCGGGCGAACTGTGGCGAGAACGGCAGGCCATCTCCGTGCGCCGACGTGCAGGGGCGATGGCCTCAGGTAGCTCTGGGATGCGATCCGTCGTTCACGATCGGTCGGTCGAGTGGGGGTCGAGCGGATCATCCCCGAGTCGTGCCGAGCGTTCATCGTTCCCGGACGCCGGACCGGTCTGCAGGAGGGGGAGACCCGCAGTGTCCCGGAACGACGCGATGAGCTCGCCGATATCTGCACCGACGGTCCCGGCGAGGCCGTAGGCGTCCGCTCGAGAGAAGCAGTGAGCCTCCTTGATGACGTCTCCGACCGCCCACCGGACGACATAGCCGGACTCGACCTCGTCGATCGACCTGCCTGCCGGAAGCGCCACCGGTCCACGAGCGTGATATTCCAGCGGCACACGGAGCCGACCCAGTCCTTTCGTGTGCCGTAGCGACTGCCCCAGTCGAACGATGAGGAACGTGTTCAGCGCGAGCAGGTCGTCCGTCGCGAGGTCGCGACCTTCGAGGACGCCACGCTCGACGTGCTCCACCACATACACGCCGTCACGGATCGAGACGATGTCCTGGACATCGAAGGACGCGATGGTCGTCTCCCCGTCAGGAGACTGTGTGATGACGAGCCCAACTTCCTCGGCGAGGGCCACGACCCCCGGCGTCAACAGTTCTTGTGTCATTCCAGAACTCCGTCCGCAATGAGGTCGCGCACCGTGATTGAGCGACCACCCTTCATGAATCGGACCTGTATGCCGCCCCCCGGGCGTCCAAACGCTGGAGCGATCTCCGACACCTCGATCGTGACTCCCGGTGGAAGGTCCCCGGTGAACTGGTAGCCGTTCAGCGGTTGGGCGAGTGAGGCCGGTGGGTGCCAGACCCGGCGTCAGACCGTGATCGCCCAGGTGGGAGGCGGTGGAGAATGTCCGGGTGGTCACCCGCCGAGGTGTAGGAACGCGTCCCGAGAGGCCGTGAAGCCTCTCAGGTTTCCGTCGTCCCAGGGGCGTCGGCCACCGACAGCAGGTACTCGTAGTGCTCGAGCGACGAGCCGTGCAGCCGTGACCCTGGGACAGCGGCGATCTGCGCGGCGACGCCCGCCGGGAGAAGGTCGTTCGAGGCGAGCTCCGCCAGCGCGTTCAGCTGCGACTCCAGTGCGACGGAGTCCTCCTCGTCGACGGCTAGCCACACCAGCACCTGCGCCACCGCGAGTGCCTGTCCGGCGTCGAGCGCGCCGACGACATCGGTGACCCCATCAGCTGCCAGCCCACGGCTCGCCGGGTCTGACGCTGTCACTTCGCGCACCAGCTCGATCATCGCCGTGGTCGAAACCGTCATTCGGGACTTCTGCACAGGTAGGCGACGCCGGTGGCGCCGCTCACGGGTCTGGTTCGTGCCGACCGCGATGTACGCGGCCGCGTCGCCAGGTGGAATGCACGACGGGAGGTCATCTATCGCCGCCTTCGGCCTGCTGCGGGAACGCGGGAAAGCCGTCGCGGTGTCGGAACGACTCCGCGATGTTCTCGAGAGACTGCCCGAGCGTCCATGCCAGGTCGATGGCGTCAATCTCGATGAGCTCGTCAGCCTCGCCTGGACGGCCGTCGCCGCTCCACCGCAGCCGGAAGCGTCGGGGTCCGATCCTCTCGAGCTCGCAGTCGTGAGGTAGCCGAGCCGTGCCGCCCGTCGCCAAGCGGAGCGGTGGCCAGCCGGCTCGCGACCGGAGCTCGCCGCCGAACKTGATCGTGAAGAAGCGCCAGAGGACGTCGGCGTGCGGCGTTCTGAGGACGACCCGCTCCAGCACGCCGCGCTGCACCTTCTCGACGGAGTAGATCTCTGCGTCCTCGTGCACCACGAACCGAATCTCGGCGTCGCCGACGTCGACGACGCCATCCGCCGTGGAGACGACACGGCTCCCCGATGCAGCAACGAGGCCGAGGACGGCCTCAGGCAGGTTGAGATCACTCACGCGAACGGTCCTCCTCGTGCGCGACGCTCGGGCCTGCTACTCGGTCTATGTCCCGCAAATCGAGCCATCTCATCCTGTTCAGAATCGGCAGCATTCCCAATGCTCTGCATGATCCCGAGGTGTTGTCGGGCACGCTTCGGTCCTATCGGCTCAGGCGAGGTCCCCCGAGTCGCGGAAGAGGGCCCCGCCGCCGGGTTGTGTGATCGACGACGTGATCTCGGCGAGCGGAGATGTCACGACTCGCGCGAGGCGTGCTGCCTCATCCTCGCCCATGTCCCACGCGACCGGTTCCTGCTCGCCTGCGACGGTGACGGCGAACGCACCGTCGTACGCAACGACGTTCACACCGGCCGGCGCGAGCGCGGGACCACCCCACGTCGAGATGCGATGCAGCCGGTTCAGGCTGCGCCAGTCGCTCGCGAACGTCATGACGACGAAGCGCTCGAGTACATCCAGCCGGGGCGTCCGGATGTGGACGCCGGACATTGCTCCGTGTGATCGCCACTCCGCGACGAGGACTTCGCCGTCCAAGTTCACGGCGTACCCGACTTCGCCGTTGGTGATGAGCGCCGCCCATGGCCCCGAGGGGACCTGCACGTCGACCTCTGCTCCGGCGAGAAAGCGCACGACCTCGTCGTGAAACGTCAGGACTGTCATTGCAGGATGCCTCCGAAGGGTTCGGTCCTGCCGGGCGCGGCCGGCAGCATCTGGTCAATCTTGAGCGCCTTGTCACCGTTCATGAATCGCACTTGGATGCCCCCTCCAGGGCGGCCGAACGCGGGTGCTATCTCCGAAACCTCGATCGTGACACCAGGTGGGAGGTGTCCGCTGAACGAGTAGTCGTGCACTGGTAGCTTCATGTGCCCCGGCGGTAGAGCCCTCTCTCCGAACGTCGCGCCTGGTGGGACGCCGAGGAAGTCGCCTGAGTCCGGGCCGACTCGGTCGAACTGGTCTCCGTAGGTCTCGATGAACCGGTCCGGGTCCGTGAACTCGATGCGGGATCCGGGCACCGCGCCGCGGTTGGGGGGCCAGCGTGGCCACCCGCTGCCTTCGACGAAGCGTTGTTCCCACTCTGGCTGGGAGAACGGTCGGCCGATGACGGGGTCCGTGCCCCAGGGGTCGGACAGGTCGCCGCCGAGCCTCTGGATGTCGGGGTCGATCGCCGTAGGAACCTGGCTTCTGCTGTTGAGCGGGCCGAAGTCGAGACGGGGCTGCCCGTAGAGCAGGTCCGGTTCGACGTCGGGTCGACGGGACCAGCCCGGGCCTGACGGCGCTCCGTTGCGGAGCGGACCGTACTGCTCGGCGCTCGTCCCCGGTCCCTTCCCGGTCAGCGGCTTCAGCCAGTCGTCGAGCTTCTTGCGCCAGGACGCGGGCAGGCGTTCGACGCTCTTCTGCAGGATCTTGCCGACGGCACCGGCCCCGGCGATGGACGTGATGGCCAGCGCGAGCTCCAGGGAGCCCTGCTTGACCAGGTCCTGCCCGTCGATCTTGCCCTCGCCCCAGTCGGCCGCCACATCCAGGAAGTCCCCGACCGAGAGCAGGCTGAACCCGACGCCGAGGACCTTCAGCCCGAAGGCGGCCCCGGCGGCCGCACCGGCCGCGCCGCCGGGCACGGCGCCCACGCCGAACCCGAACACAGCCCCGAGGCTGCCTCCGCCGGCAGCTCCGATGATCGCCAGTCCGACGGTCAGGACCACACCGGCGACGATGACGATGCGACCGATGACTCGGCAGGCGGAGGCCAGGAACCGGAGCAGCCCGACGTGCTCACCGATCCACTCGCGGACTCCGGCCAGGTTCGCGTCGATCCAGCCGCCCAGGTCGGCGGTGGTCGACTCCCACCAGTCCCCGATCGCGGCACCCGCGTCGGTGATGGAGTCCCAGGTGTCCGACGCGGTGGACGCGACCCAGTCGGTGCCCTCGTCGACGGCGTCGGTGACGTCGTCCCAGCGGTCCTCGAACCAGTCGCCGATGCCCTTCGACGTCTCAGTGTCCTGCTCGTTGACCTCGTGCTCATCGGCAGGTGCCGGAGCCCAGGTCAGCAGCGTCCCGCCATCGAACGTGGGGTTGTGCGCGAACCCCGGGACTGGGGCGAACGGATCGGGATCGTCGTCAATGACGGGGATGGCCGGGCCCAGCGCGCCGCCGTAGCGCAGGTCGGCTAGCGCCCTGGCCCGGGCTAGGTGTGTGTCGACCACCGGCAGGACCCGGGAATCGAGCCGGTCGGCGATGCTCAGTGCCTCGTCAAATCCCGACGTCGAGACCCCCAAAGCCCAGGCGCGGTGCCGCAGGGGTCCCCACCCGTCGAGCGCATCCCGCGTCGCGACCAGGTCCGCGCGTACCCCTGCGACACCCTCGGCGCTGATCTCCACGATCGGCGTCACAGGCTCGATCCCCTCGTTCGGCTGTCAGCCGCCGAGCCACTCAACCCCGACGGCGGTGTCATCCGTGGGTGACGAGGGTCTGGATCTCGGCGACGGCGATGTCGGCGGTGGTGATCACGGGTGGGAGGCGCAGGTCGGTCGCGGTGGCGTTCAGGGATGACGTCCAGGTGGCGGTCCAGGTGGCGGTGGCGGTCAGCTGCACGGTCGGCAGGGCGTGGTCGGTGGTGTCGGCGGTGGAGTGGGTGAACCGGATCGCGCAGGTCGTGGCCGTGGTGGTGGGGGTCCAGGGGTGCCGGTGTCGTCGCAGTGCACCGGGTCGGCACCGTCGGCGGTCACGTCCAGCCCGGACAGCACGGCGTCGATCTGGGCCCAGGTGCCGGGGATCTCCGCGCGTACCCGCACGCTGGTGGGGGCGTCCGCGATCCACACCCAGGTGTCCACCCCCACCACGGTGGCCCCCGTGCCTGCCAGGGACGGGTTCCATCCGATGGTGCCGGTGGGTAGGTCCATCGCGTCGCGGGCGGCCTGCGCGAGCACCGCCGGGTCGATGGACTCCTGGGTGGCGGGGACCGGGTCGGTCGGTTGCACGTAGATGGCTGGGTGGGCGGCGTAGTAGGTGCGCCGGTAGTCCGCCGGGGCGTCGGTGCGGCAGGTCGCTTCGTACCAGTGGCCCTCGACCGTGGCGTACGCCTCGTAGTTGGTGTGCAGGGTGGGGTCGACGTAGTGGTCGGCGCTCGGCGACCATCCCCCGGACTCGACCGTGCCGCCCGGGCGCCAGGTTTGGAAGTACTG
>NZ_JBFULY010000043.1:0-29124 GCF_054049655.1 Cellulomonas sp. P5_C5
GCTGGAACCCCGGCCGACGCCACGGCACCCACACCACCGAGTCGCCGAACACCTCCTGGGTCAGCGCCTCCCCGTCAGCGGCCGTCGCGAACGCGATCCCCGAGTCCGGGTGCAGATGGTCCACGTGCACCGCATCGACCAGCGCATGCATCGCCGTATCGATCGACGGCGCCGCACCCCCCTTGCCATGCAAGCAGTAGTCGAACGCCGCGACCATCTCGTCCTCACGGTCCACGCCCGGGTAGACCTCGACGAGCGCACGCAGCCGATCCAGGCGCAGCACCGCCAGGTTCTTCTCCGTCAACGTCCCCAGGTCACCCCCGGACCCCTTCACCCACAGCAGCTCCACGTCCGAACCCGTCACCGGGTCCGTCGCCGTACCCTTCGCGGACGTGTTCCCACCCGCGTAGTTCGTGGTCCGCGGGTCCGCACCCAGCCTGTTGGACCGTGAAACCAGCTCAGCAGCGGTCTCGTTCGTCATCAAGATCGTCCTCTCAAGAAGTGTGTGAACAGACGCGACGTCAGGCGCCCCAGCCGGACTGCGTTCCACCGGCGCGCTCCTCGGCGATCCGGCGGAGGTAGCCGCTGGCGGCGAAAGCGGCGATCGGRTCAGCCGGCAGACCGCGCGACTCGCGCCAGGCCGCCAGCGTGGGGCGCACATCGGTCCAGAACGCGTCCATCAGGACCGCGTTCGCGCCGAGCACGTCGTTCGCCTGCTGGGCTGCGGTGAGTGCCGTCCGGTCGACGAGCAGAGCACGTGCGGTCATCTCCTGGACGTTCAGCACAGAGCGGATCTGCCCGGGGATCTTGTCCTCGATGTTGTGGCACTGGTCGAGCATCAGAGCGAGGTCCGAACCGGGTTCGAGCCCGCCCCCGCGGACGACCTCAGCCATGATCCGGAACAGCTGGAACGGGTCCGCCGCGCCGACGATCAAGTCGTCGTCCGCGTAGAACCGCGAGTTGAAGTCGAACGAGCCGAGCTTTCCCAGTCGCAACAGCTGGGCGACGATGAACTCGATGTTCGTCCCGGGGGCGTGGTGCCCGGTGTCCAGGCAGACGGTTGCACGGTCGCCCAGAGCGTTGACCTGCGCGAAGGCGGTCCCCCAGTCGGGAACATCCGTGTGATAGAACGCCGGCTCGAAGAACTTGTACTCGAGGACCAGGCGCTGGTTCTCGCCGATGTGGCCGTAGATCTCAGACAGCGACTCGTGGAGTCGATCCTGGCGGGCACGGATGTCGTCCTGGCCCGGGTAGTTCGTGCCGTCGGCGAGCCAGATCTTCAAGTCGCGCGATCCGGTCTGGCCCATGATCTCGATGCACTCGAGGTGATGGTCGATCGCCTTGCGTCGGACGCCGTCGTCAGCGGACGTCAGCGAACCGAACTTGTACGCGTCGTCCTGGAACGTGTTCGAGTTGACGGTGCCGAGGCCGACTCCCAGCTCGTTCGCGTGCTCCTTTAACGCGGTGTAGTCGTCCACCTTGTCCCAAGGGATGTGCAGAGCGACGGCGGGTGCGAGCCCGGTGAAGGCGTGGACCTGTGCCGCATCCGCGATCTTCTCCTGGACGCTCCGCGGAGTCCCAGGCGTCCCGAAGACCCTGAACCGCGTCCCGGAGTTGCCGAAGGCCCAGGAGGGCACCTCGATCGCGAGGGCCTCGAGCCGCTCAAGCATGGCGGCGGAATTGGTCACCACGGGTCACCCTTTCGTCGTTGAATCGATTCATTGCATCGGAGAAAGGTGCTGTTGTCAAATCGTCGTCGGCGCTCGTCAACAATCCCGCCGATGGACAGCAGAAATAGACGGCGGTGATATTCGAGATCAGCGAAACGGTCTTCCCGGGACCGCGAGACGACACCACGCTGCTTGACGGCGAACCGGTCAGAGTCGACCGACGCGCCCGACCGGGCTTCACGGGTCAAGACAGTGCCCAGAGCTCGTATCCATCCCGGCAACGACGCACGCCGACGCACGCCCGTGGCGCTCGTGCGATCAGGTGGCGCAGCTCACCGCCGGGTGCGCCGCAGCCTGAGACGCCCCACCATGCACCCCACCGTGGGCTCCGTCTTCTTTCCCGCCCGACCCGGGCGGGCGCTGCCAGCTCGAACCTCCGCCCCGAGGACGTGGCGGAAGCCCGGCGGATCGGTCCCTCTACCCGATCCTCGCGACGATTCACCCACGAGAGGACACCCCATGCACGTCACGACGACCAGATCGACCCGCTGGACTCGAGGGGGCACCCTCGCCCTGGCCGGACTCGCGGGATCCCTAGCGGTCAGCGGGCTGACCGTCCTCCCCTCGGAAGCCGCGGAGACCGCACCGGACTTCGGGCCCCAGGTGCGKATCTTCGACCCGAGCACTCCGGTCGCCCAGATCAACGCCTACCTGCAGAGCATCTCTGCCGAGGCTGAGTTCAGCCCCAACCGGCACGCCGTCTACTTCAAGCCGGGCACCTACGGCAGCTCCGCCGGTCAGAGCAACCCGCTGACCGCCACGGGCATCGTCAACTCAGAAGTCGGCTACTACACCTCGATCGCCGGCCTCGGGACCTCGCCGACAGACGTCACCATCAACGGCGCGCTCCATGCCGAGCCGCGGCAGGGCGCGGACGGTTCCTCGGACGGCCTCACGAACTTCTACCGCTCGCTGGCCAACCTCTCGGTCAACCCCATCCAGAGACCGGTGGGCGCCGACGCGCAGCGCGCCCGGCCGGAGGGGGTCGCGCCAGCCGGGACCCTGCGCTGGGCGACCTCCCAGGCGTCCTCGCTGCGACGGGTGGACATCCAGGGACACCTGGACCTGAACGGTGCCTACGGCGCAACCCTCTTCGGCGCGGAGATCGCTGACAGCCGCGTCCGCGGCGTCGTCAACAGCGGCGGCGACCGCGGGCCCGGTCAGGCGCAGTACTACACCCGAGACAGCCAGATCGGCGGCTGGACCGGCGCGTCGGCAAACCTGGTCTTCTCCGGCGTGAACGGTGCACCGGCGACAGACCTCACCGAACGGGGCATCACCACGCTGCCCTCAACCCCAGTCTCTCGGCCGGCCCCGTTCCTCACCGCGACCGGCAACGACTACTCGGTCTTCGTCCCGAGCGGGCGCACCGGCTCCTCGGGTGTCGACTGGTCGACGAGCACCAACGCCGGGACCCGGATCCCCATCAGCCAGTTCCACATCGCCAAGCCGACCGACTCCGCCACCACGATCAACGCCGCGCTGTCCACAGGGAAGAACCTCATCCTGACCCCGGGTGTCTACCGTCTGAACGCCCCGATCCAGGTGACCCGCGCCAACACGGTCGTGATGGGCATGGGCTACGCGACCCTGGCGCCCACCGGTGGTCAGGCCGCGATCCAGGTCGGTGACGTCACGAACGTCGTGATCTCGAGCCTGATCGTTGATGCGAGCCCCGGCGCGCGGGTCCTGGTCAAGGTCGGCACGGGCAACTCCGTCGGCGTCGGCGACGCGCTCAAGCCCACCACCCTCAGCGATGTGTTCGTCCGCGTCGGGGGGGCCCAGGCCGGCTCGACCACGACCATGCTCGAGATCAACCAGAGCAAGGTCATCCTCGACAACACCTGGCTCTGGCGCGCCGACCACGGCACCGGGGTCGGCTGGACGACCAACACCAGCGACCACGGACTCGTCGTCAACGGCCTCGACGTGACCGCGCTGGGTCTGTTCGTGGAGCACAACCAGAAGAACCAGACCATCTGGAACGGCGAGCGCGGCAGGACAGTCTTCTATCAGAGCGAGTTCCCCTACGACCCGCCGAACCAGGCGGCGTGGATGGACGGGATCAGGAACGGCTACGCCTCCTACGAGGTCTCGCCCACCGTCACCGCGCACTCGGCGACAGGGACGGCGATCTACGCGCTCTTCACGGCCTCGACCTTCGCCGGCGCCCCTGTGCAGGCCTGGACGTCCATCGAGGCGCCCAGGCGCGCCACCGTGCAGCTCAGGTCGATGACGACGGCGGTCATCGCTCTCGGCGGCGGTGTCACGTCCATCGTCAATGGTGCTGGGGCCCCGGTGGACGCCACGTTGCCCAACCAGGTCGTCCCAGGCTTCGCGTCGTCAGCTCGCCTGGCTGCCTACTCCGGCTGACCACCCGCGAGCCTCGTGGAGCCCTCGCCCGCACGTTCGGTCGAGGGCTCCACCTGCACGTGCCACCGACGACGGCGGCATCACGACCTCAGAGAAGGCACGAACGACAAGAATGCCGCATGTGGCTTTCAGCCCACGGACAACACTGCTTTCTCACGCCATTCGAGGACCCGCATCGACGTGGTGAAGGGGTAGTGCCGAAATGTGGTTCCGAAATGGAGCTGCCTCCAGGAAGGCGCATCGAAGGGCCGCAGAACTGAACGCACACGGTCGGGGGCTTCGCTCGCGCCTCACTCGCCGGCGTCGACCCGCAGTCTGAGCAGGATCGCGACGCTGACCAGGGCAGCCAGCACCCCGACCACTCCGACGGCCGGCGCCAGTCCGCCGAYGAGGCCAGTCATCGCGCCCATGATCAGCGGTGTCAGGAACTGGCCTCCGAAGAACGCCGACTGCCACAGCCCGGTCGAACGCCCTCGCTCCTCGAACCGGACAGTCGAGAGGGCCCAGGTGACCAAGGACGGAAGCAGCAGGCCGGAACCGGCCGACGCCACGATCGCGCCGAGCACGACGCCCGGCAGTCCGGGGACGAACCAGATCAGGCCCATGCCGAGCGCCTGCAACCCGAACCCGGTCCCCAGCAGCGAGCGCTTCGGTGCGGTGGAGACGCGTGCGAAGGCGAGCGCTCCGGCGGCGGTGGCCAGCGATGCGGCGACCGCGACCATCCCGATCGTCTGGGTGTTCGTCGCGTCGACACCGGTGCCGACGACGAGGTAGCTGACCTCGATGATGAGCACGTAGAACGTGAACCCGCCGAACAGCGTCACGACGAGCGGCAGGCCGAGCTGGCGCCACGGGATCCGCGACCGGGCGACCTCGGCAGACGCCTGCTCCGCTCGACCCTCGGCGCTCGGCTCCCAGAGGGAGATGATCATCGGCACGGCGATGACCGCGCTGATGGCGTACACCCAGAACGGGGTGTGCCACCCGCTGACCCCCAGCGCACCACCGATCCCGATGAACACCGTCGCGGCGAGGGTCGTCACGACCGTCTGCAGCCCGAGGTAGCGGTTGCGACGACGAGGTTCGTGGAAGTAATCGATGATCAAGGTCGTGCAGACGGTCATGATCGCCGCCTCGCAGAGTCCGACGAAGATCCTGCTCACCAGGATGGCGTGCAGGTCGTCGAGCCAGACCGGCGCCGTGCCGGCGATCGCGTAGGCGAACATCGCGGCGACAAGGAGTGCCTTGCGGCCCAGACGGTCGACGATCTGACCGGCGAACGGCGCGAACAACGCGATGATCAGCGCCGGCACCGCGACGATCATCGGGACGAGGACGTCGGCTCCGGGAACGGACGCGAACGCCTCGGAGAGCTGCGGAAGGATCGGCGTGATCAGGACCGATCCGAGTACCGGCATGCAGCTGCCGGCGAGCAGCAGGACGGCCTGCCACACGCCGGCCCGGCGCGCGGTCGGGGCGATGGTGATGGAGCTGTTCGTCATTGAACCTCCGGGTGACTGGGGAGGACACGGAGAGYGTGCGGGGCGCACTGTCGTCTCCGTGTCCCGGCCGCGGCGTTGCGGCGGTCACCATTCGAGGGCCTGGACGCGAGCCCGGCAACGGACCATCTGCTGATGGAGCGCATCACGGCGACGGATGCGGTAGCCCGGAACTGCGCGGCTTCAGGCCGAGGCCAGTGACCGCCTGACCGTGTCCGGCGCGTCCTCGATCCGTCCGCCGTTGCCCAGGGCGATGGCGGCGCGCCACAACAGGCGCGCCCGCTGCGGCACGGATGCCCGCAGGGACGTGGCAGATCCGTCCAGGTCCGTGAACGGCAGATCCCACGCCGCCGGAGGCAGGTCCCGCCACTCGACGTCGAGATGGATTGCTGCGTGCTCGGCCAGGTTGCGTAGCGCCTGGGCGGGCAGGGTCGCGGTGAACTCTTCGGTCGCGACCTGCTCCTGCGACGAGGACCACAGAGGATCAAGGACACCGGTCGTCGCCCACGTCGTCCGCCGGGTCAGCGCGCGTGCGCCCAGGGCGACGTGCGCGACCAGTCGTCGTCGTGACCAGCCTTCGGTCGTGCTCGGGCCGTCGAGCTGCTCGTCCGTCAGGCCGCGCAGCTGCCGGGCGTAGTAGGCCTGCGCGCGCCGAGCGCTCACCAGGTCGGACAGGATCACCGCGTCACACGTGCGGTCGGTGCGCGCCGGCATCAGTCACCACGGCMCGGGAGGTACGTGCGAGTGAAGCCGAGAGCATCGATCACGGGTCCGTCGTTGAACCGGAACAGGTCGAGCTGGMCGTCCGCCGCCAACGACCACGGGACCCAGCTCGGCACGACGAACAGGTCGCCCTTCTCCAGTGAGTGCTCGACGCCGTCGAGGATGGCGGTCCCGGTGCCGTCGAACACCTGCCAGACCGACGACCCGACCTCGTGCCGGACGGGGGTCGTCGCGCCCGGACGCAGGCGGTGGAACTCCGCTCGCAGCGTCGGCATCACGTCGCCGCCCGTCGTGGGGTTGACGTAGCGGATCGCCGCGTGGCCCTGCTCGACGGTCGCCGGCTGCCCCTCGTCCTCGAGAGCCAGCTGCTCGGTCAGTGCGCGATCGGTGTGCTCCCACCGGTACGCCATCAACGGAGAGCTCACCCGAGCCTCGAGCTCGCTGAGGGGCCGGAGCCCGGGATGCGCCCACAGCCGCTCGTTGCGGGAGATCGGTGGCGACGCCTCGTCGGTGACCCGCTCCGACCCGAACTCGAAGAACCCGACGTCGGCGTAGTGCGAGAGCGGGACGTCCAGACCGTCGATCCAGGCCATCGGCTCGTCGGTGTCGTTGTGGTGGCCGTGGAAGTGCCACCCCGGGGTGAGGAGAAGGTCACCGCGGCGCATGGCGACCGGGTCGCCGTTCACGACCGTCCAGACCCCTTCGCCCTCGATCACGAAGCGGAAGGCGTTCTGGGCGTGGCGGTGCTCGGGCGCGGTCTCGTGCCCGCCGAGGTACTGGATGGCACACCAGAGCGTGGGAGTCGCGTAGGCCGTGCCCGGAAGGCCAGGATTCGCCAAGCCGATGGCCCGGCGCTCACCACCGCGACCCACCGGCACGAGCGCGCCGCTGCGCTCGGCGATGTCGAACAGCTGCTTCCACCGCCACACGTGCGGTACCGCTCGGGGTGCCGGGGCCATCGGCATCAGGTCATCGCGCTGAGTCCACAGCGGGCTCGTGCTGATCGCTGCGAAATCCTCGTACAGGCGTGCCAGTTCCGGTGTGTCGGCGGTGCCGTCCATCTGCTTCATCGCAGCCCTCTCGTCGGAGACAGTCGTTGGTATCCCAACCGTTCCGGAGTGGACAAGGACATCTGCCCCGACATGGCATCAGAACTCATGATGCGCGTGATCAGGGATCAACGGCTTCACGGTGCGGCTGCTGAGTCTGATCCTGTAGTCCCCGCCGACGTCGGCGTACCCGTGCAATGAAGGACGGAAGACTCGTGCGCAACGCTGCMCCGCTCCCCTCGACGACCTCCTACGCCGTCGGCATGTTCGACGCCGGCGCCGGGCCGTTCGCCGGACTCGTCGTGGGCTCGGACGTCCTCGACCTTGCCTCCGTACCCGAGCACCTGGCACCTGTCCGGACGACCACCGCCCTGCTCGCGGAGTGGGACGCTGTCGTCCCGGCGCTCGCGCGGCTCGCCGAGGCGCGGCCGGGCCACTGGCACTCCCTCGACGCGCTGACGGTCATGCCACCCGTCGCTCCCGCGCAGATCATTCAGGCCGGGGCGAACTACCGCACGCACGTCCTCGATCTCGCGGTCAAGCACACCGAGCTGTCGGGCGGTCGCACCGAGGAGCAGGTCCGCGCGGAGGCGGCGGTCATGATGGACGAGCGTGCCCGCACCGGCATCCCGTACCTGTTCAGTGGGGCGCCGTCCGCGATCACCGGTGCCTACGAGGACGTCGTGCTGCCCTCCTACAGCGAGCAGGCCGACTGGGAGCTGGAGCTCGTCGCGGTGATCGGGAAGCCCGCGTACCAGATCAGCCGGGACGAGGCTCTCGCCCACGTCGCCGGCTACACGATCGCGAACGACCTGACCAGCCGCGACCTCGTCTTCCGTCGGGACATGCCGGAGATCGGGACCGACTGGCTGCGCGCCAAGAACGCCCCCGGCTTCCTTCCGCTCGGGCCGTATCTCGTGCCGTCGGAGCTCCAGGGCGATCCCGCGGACCTGCGGCTCACCCTGAGGCTGAACGGCGACGTCATGCAGGACGAGTCCGCGAAGGACATGCTGTTCGACGTCGCGTCGCTCGTCTCGCACGCCTCCCACTTCGTCGCCCTCTCCCCCGGCGACCTCGTCCTGACCGGGAGCCCGGCCGGCAACGGGATGCACTGGCGGCGCTTCCTGCGCCCCGGGGACGTGATCGAGGCGTCGATCTCCGACCTCGGCGTGCAGCGCACGACGTTCGTCGGCGCGAGCGCATGACCGCGGTCGACGACGTCGCCGACCTGGATCCGTCGACCCTGGACCGGACCGATCCCGAAGGCGTCATCGCGATCCTGGCCGCCGCGTGCTCCAACACCGGCAGGTGGGGTGACGCGGACGTGCTCGGCACCCTGAACCTCATCGACGACGCGAAGCGCGCCGCCGCTGCGCGGCTCGTGCGGCGTGGCCGGACCTTCTCCCTGTCCTTGCCGTTCGACGGGAACGGACCCCAGAACGGCTGGCGCCGCCGCACCAACCCGGTCCACACGATGCTCGACACCGGCGTCGACGCCGAACGTGGCATCCAAGGCTTCCCGCACGGCCTCGGCGGGGCCGACGACGTCGTCGCCATGCCGTTGCAGTGCTCGACGCAGTGGGACGGGCTCGGGCACATCTTCGACCACGGCCGCGCCTACAACGGGCGACGGGCAGGCGACGTCGTGACGAGCGCGGGCGACCTGGTGACCGGGATCGAGACGGCCGCCGCCCAGATCGCCGGCCGCGGGGTCCTGCTCGATGTCGGTCGGTTGCTCGGGGACGACGCCCACGGCACGGGCGGCGAGCTTCCCGACGGGTTCGCGATCACCACGGAACACCTGCGCGCGTGCATCGAGAGCCAGGGGCCGTCATCGACGGTGGGACCGGGCGACATCCTCCTGGTGCGCACCGGCCGACTTGCACGCGCTCGACGCGACGGCTGGGGCCAGTACGCAGGCGGCCCGGCCCCCGGCCTGTCGATCACGACGGCCGGCTGGCTGCGACGGACGGACGTCGCCGCGGTCGCGACAGACACCTGGGGGTTCGAGGTGCGGCCGAACGAGTTCGACGACGCGTTCCAGCCACTGCACCAGGTCGTCATCCCCAACATGGGTCTCTTCGTCGGTGAGATGTGGGACCTCGACGACCTCGCGGCGGACTGCGCGCAGGACGGCACCTACGACTTCTGGCTCACGGCAGCCCCCATCCCGTTCACCGGGGCCGTCGGCGCCCCCGTGAACCCCCTCGCAGTCAAGTAGTCGCATCGTTCTCGAAGGAGCGGACATGCCAGCAGTCAGCAAGGTCTTGGTCGTCGGCGGCGGCGCGGCGGGTGCCGCGACCGCGATCCTCCTCGCCCAGGCAGGCGTCGAGGTCGACCTCGTCGAGATCAAGCCCGACATCGTCACCCTGGGATCCGGCATCACCCTGCAGGGCAATGCCCTGCGCGTGCTGCGCGACCTCGGTGTCTGGGACCAGGTGGAGGCGGCCGGCTACGGCTTCGACACCCTCGGTCTGCGTGCCCCCGACCCCGCCGGAACGGTGATCGCCGTGCTCCCGGACGCTCGCACCGGAGGACCGGACCTCCCGGCCACGCTCGGCATGCCACGGCAGGAGCTCGCGCGGGCACTGCACGAACGCGCCGAGGAGGTCGGCGTGAAGATCCGGCTCGCCACGACGTGCACCGGCATCGAGCAGGACGAGTCGGGGGTGGATGTCGAGCTGTCCGACGGCTCCAGCGGCCGTTACGACCTGGTCGTGGGCGCCGACGGGATCCGTTCGTGGACGCGTCGGATGATCGGCGTGCCGCTCGAGACCCGTTCGACGGGCATGGGCATCTGGCGAGCGTTCACCAGCCGGCCCGAGAGCGTCACGCGGACGGACCTGTTCTACGGGGGCCCGCAGTACATCGCGGGCTACTGCCCGACCGGACCGGACTCCCTGTACGCCTACATCGTCGAGCCGGCCCAGGACCGCAGCGCCCTGACCCCGGACGAGCAGCTCGCCGAGATGCGTCGGCTGTCCGAGGGCTACGGAGGCCCGTGGGACGAGATCCGGCCGACCCTGACCGATGCCTCGCGGGTCAGCTACACCTGGTTCGAGGCGCACGTGCTCGAGGAACCCTGGAACCGAGGGCGCGTCGTCCTCGTCGGCGATGCAGCGCACGCCTGTCCTCCGACGCTCGCGCAGGGCGCCGCGCAGGCACTCGAGGACGCCGCGGTGCTGTCCGAGCTTCTCCTGACGCGTGACGCGGTCGACGCCGAACTCTGGCAAGAGTTCACCGACCGGCGCTTCGAGCGAGCGCGGGCGGTCGTCGACGCATCGGTCCAGCTGGGGCAGTGGCTCATCGACGGCGAGCGCGGAGACGTTCCTGGGCTCATGGGCCGGATCGCCGCGCTCGTCACGGTGCCCGCGTGAGTGCCGACGGGCTGGGCCACGCACGGCTGCCGACGGTTGACGTCCACGCCCACGTGCTCGTACCGGACGTCGAGCAGGCGGTCGCGCACGAAGCCGGACTGGACTCCCAGCGGATGCTCGACCTGCTGCGCAACGGTTCCGAGTCCACCGCGGTGTCGGCCGTCATGGTCCGCGAGCGGGGCCACCTGCTCGTCCGGACCGACCATCGCCTGGAGGTCATGGACCGGCAGGGCGTCGACCTCCAGGTCCTCTCGCCGTCACCGTCTCAATACCACTACTGGGCCGACGAGCCCCTCGCGCTCGACCTGGCCCGGCGGGTGAACGACGGCGTGGCGCTCGCGGTGGACGCAGCGCCGTCCCGTCTGACCGGGCTGGGACTCGTCCCGCTCCAGCATCCCCACCTGGCCGCGGCGGCGCTGCGCGACGCGGTCTCCAAGGGTCTTCGTGGTGTCGAGATCTCCTCGCACGCGCCAGGCCCGCACGGCGGCACGATCGAGCTCTCCGATCCACGGCTCGACGAGTTCTGGGCCGAGGCAGCCGCGCTCCACGCCCTCGTCTTCGTGCACCCGTTCGGTTGCACGCTCGACGAGCGGCTCGACCGCTGGTACCTCTCGAACTCCGTCGGACAGCCCGTCGAGACGACGCTCGCGTTGTCCCACCTCATCTTCTCCGGGGTCCTCGACCGGCATCCGGACCTGCAGATCCTGGCAGCTCATGGCGGGGGGTACCTGCCGACGTATCTCGGCCGCAACGACCGGGCCTGGCGCGTCCGGTCCGAGGCAGGCACGTGCGCCAGGCCACCGAGCAGCTATCTGCGCGACCTCTGGTTCGACACCGTCGTGCACGACCGACGGGCGCTGCGCACCCTCGTCGACGCGGTCGGTCTGGAACGTGTCTGCCTCGGCAGCGACCACCCGTTCGACATGGGGACGGACGACCCGGTCGGCGATCTGCAGGCATCGGGACTGACTGCCTACGAGGTCAACTCCATCCAGCGCGGGAACGCGCATCGACTCGGGCTCCGGCCGGGGCTGCGGTCATGACCAGTCAGAGCGACCTGGTCGACTTCCCCGTCCGACCTCATGCGCGCCGCTCGGCCGGCGACGTGGGCGTCGCTCCTACGATGAACCATGGCGTCCTCGAGGATCGCGGCCCGCTGGTGCGCCCGTTCGGCGGGAGGCCGACCGTGAACATCGCCAACCTCAACCTGAACCTGCTGACCGCGCTCGACGCGCTGCTGCGGGAACGCAGCGTCACGAACGCGGCTGCCAAGCTCGGCCTGAGCCAGCCAGCCCTGAGCGCGTCCCTGGCCCGGCTGCGCCGGCACTTCAACGACCCGCTGCTGGTCCGCGTCGGGAACACGTACGAGCTCACCCCGTTCGCCGAGCAGCTGCGCGAACGCACGGGCTCAGCCATGGCGGGCGTGGAACGCGTGTTCTCCGTCGCACCCACGTTCGACCCCGCCACATCCGACCGGTCCTTCAGCGTCCTCGTGGCCGACTACTCCCTCAGCGTCATCGGCACCGGAGTCAGCCAGATCGTCGCCGAGCGGGCGCCAGGGGTCCGGGTCGAGTTCCATCCCCACACCCCTCAGCTGATCGAGCGGGCGGAGGAGGTGCTCCGTGAGGCCGACGCGATGATCCTGCCGCGAGGGTTCGCGTCGGGACTCCCGCACCTCGACCTGTTCACCGACACCTGGGTGTGCGTCGTGGACGCCGATCACCCGACGATCGGCGAGACCGTCACCTTGTCCGAGCTCGCAGGCCACCCCTGGGTCGTGAGCTTCAGGTCGTCGTCGGCGTTCACCCCGCCGATGCGCCAGATGGAGAACCTCGGCGTCGAGGTCCGCGTCCAGATCGTGGTCGAGAGCTTCCTTGCCATTCCCCAGTTCCTGGTCGGGACGGACCGCATCGCGCTGGTCCAGGAGCGGCTCGTCCCGATGCTGATGCGAGGACACCGGCTGCGGACGGTGCCGTGCCCCTTCGACGTGATCCCGCTCGTCGAGGCTCTGTGGTGGCACCCCGCTCAGCAGCTCGAGCCTGGCCATGCCTGGTTGCGATCGATCATCCTGGAGGCTGCACAAGGCGTCGACGGACCACGGTCGCCGGACCTCGTCTGAGCCGTCATCGGGCGTGCAGGAGGAGCGCTTCACCCTGTCCACCACCACCGCACAGGGCGACCGCGGCTGTCCCGGTGCCACGCCGTGACAGGACATGGGCCGCGTGCAGCGCGAGCCGAGCACCCGACGCGCCGATCGGGTGACCGATCGCGATGGCTCCCCCGTCAGCGTTGACCCGCTCGGAGGCGATCCCCAGCTCGGCCGCAGACGCGAGCACGACGGAGGCGAAAGCCTCGTTGATCTCGATGACATCGAGGTCCGCCACACTCGCTCGCGCCCGGTCAAGAGCCACGCGGATGGCTCGGGCGGGTTGCAGGTGCAGTGACTGGTCGGGGCCGCCCACCTGGCCGTGAGACCCGATCTCCGCCAGCCACGGCAGCTGGTGGCGCTGCGCGTAGCTCTTGCTGGCGATGACGAGTGCGGCGGCGCCGTCGGACAGCGGGCTCGCCGAACCGGCCGTGACGGTGCCGTCGGAAGCGAAGGCGGGTCGGAGCCGTCCTAGCTCCTCGACCGTGCTGTCGGGTCGGACACCCTCGTCCCGGTCGACAGTCGTGCTCGTCGATCGTGGTCCTCGAACCTCGACCGGCACGATCTCAGCCGCGTGCTGGTCACGGTTGCTCGTGGCGCGGGCGTGAGAGCGTGCCGCGATCGCGTCCTGAGCGCTCCGCTCGATGCGCAGTGCACGGTTCCCCTCATCGGTCAGCACCCCCATGGAGCTGCCGGTGAACGGATCCGTGAGCCCGTCTCCGAGCGTGTCGATCAGGGGCACGTCGCCGTACGGGAGCCCGCGACGCGATCCGGGCAGCGCGTGCGGCGCGTTCGACATCGACTCCTGTCCGCCGGCGACGACGACTTCTGCCTCACCGGAGCGCACCAGGCGCGCTGCGTCGATCACGGCGGTGAGACCGGACAGGCAGATCTTGTTGATGGTGACGGCCGGCGTGCTCCACGGCAGTCCTGCCGCGATCCCCGCCTGACGCGCCGGACCCTGGCCAGTCGCCGCCTGGATGACCTGGCCCATGATCAAGGCGTCGACGTCGTCCACCCGGACGCCCGCGCGGTCGAGCGCGGCGCGGATCGCGATCGCCCCCAGCTGCGGCGCGGACAGCGCTGCGAGCCCGCCCCGGAATCGCCCGAACGGGGTGCGGGCTCCCGCGAGGATCACCGGCGTGGTGTCGATGCTCCTCATGTCAGCTGGTCCGCTCGCGGGCGAGACCGGTCGCGGTTGCGGATCCGGGCTCCCCCGACAGCGCGACCTGGTGCCCCGGCGGGCCGGTCGACGACCTGGTTCTCGACGGTTCCGAGGCCTTCCACCTCGAGCCGGACGACATCACCCGCCCGCAGAGGGCGAGGATCCTGAACGCCGGCCAGCCCCCAGAGCTCCGCGAGGCAACCACCGTTCCCGCACGTGCCTGAGCCCAGGACATCTCCTTCGCCGACCCACGACCCCCGTGAGGCGTGAGCGAGCAGCTCCTCGAACGTCCAGGAGGCGTTGGAGGACAGATCGCGGCCGATCAGCACGTCGTTGACCCAGGACCGCATCTGCAGCGCGAGGTACCCGTCGTCGTCGCGGAAGTCCTCCAGCTCGTCGGTCGTCACCAGCCATGGGCCCAGCGTGGCCGCGGAGTCCTTGCCCTTCGCCGGCCCCAGGCCCACCTTCATCTCGACGGCCTGCAGGTCGCGCGCCGACCAGTCGTTGAGGATGGTGTAGCCGACGATGTGGTCGCGTGCGCGGCGAGGGTCGAGGTCGCGACCATGGCTGCCCACCACCGCGGCGATCTCCAGCTCGAAGTCGAACGCCTCGCACCCTGGCGGGATCTCGACCTCGTCCCGCGCGCCCACGACGCTGTGCGGGTTGCCGAAGTAGAACGCCGGAGCTGCGTACCACTCGTCGGGTACCCCGGCTCCGCCCGAGACGCTGCGGACGACACCGTCGACGTGCTCCTCGAAGGCCACGAAGTCGCGGATCGACGACGGTCGCACGGGCGGGAGCAGCCGGACATCGGCGACGGGTACGGCCGCGGAGCTGGACCGTGCCCAGCGCGCGGCGTCCTCCGCCGCCTCGCCGCCCGCGCTGGCGACGGCCAGGACCGTCGCCCCAGGGGGCAGCGCGTGGACGACCTCGTCGCCGGGGTCGCCGACGACGACCCCGGCGAACTGCGCACCCGCGTACCGGTAGGCGGCCAGCTTCATCAGCCGCGGCCGTGCGCGGCGTACGGGTTCAGGAGCGCGTCCTCGGTGCCGGGCAGCACACCCTCCTCCGTGGCGGTCGGGTGCCCCGGGTCGTGCGGGAACGACTCGGTCATCGACATCGGCATGGCCGAGTTGCGGTAGATGCTGTTGGACCCGGTCGACGGCGTCCAGTCGTTGGGCGTCCAGTCCGGGACGTAGTTCCGGTAGCCACCCGAGTTGAGCTCCACGCGCAGCCGCGACGGCTCGCGGAAGTACAGGAACGTCTGCTCGCCGATCCCGTGGATGGACGGGCCGTACTCGATCTCGACGCCGTTCTCCATCAGGACGTCGGCCGTGCGGACGAGCTCTGTGTCGGAGTCGGTCCAGAAGGCGATGTGGTTGACCCGGCCGGGGATGCTCGACGAGTCCAGCACCACGCCGAGGTCGTGCGACTTCTCGTTGGTCGTCAGCACACCGAAGACCGTGACGGGAACCTCGTCGAGGACCGTGTAGGCCATGATGCGGAAGTCCAGCACGCGGTTGTACCACTCGCAGAATCCCCGGACGTCCGATGCCGCGACGGTCACGTGGTCGAGGAAGCGAGGTGCCGCCGCGTGGCTGGACCGCTTCTCGGGGCGGTCCGGGAAGATCGAGGCGTTCTCGTCGGTCGCGTGATACTTCGGGATCTCCCAGAAGAGCTCCATCGTGTGCCCGTACGGGCCGGTGAACTGGTAGGACCGGCCGTGCCCGCGGCGGCCGTCGCGCCACTGACCGACGACCCCGGCGGCCTCGATCCGCAGGGCGGCCTCGTCGAGGGCTTCCGGGCTCGATGTCCGCCACGCCATGTTCTTCACGGACGGCTGGTCCCCGGGCGAGACGACGAGGCTGTAGGCGTAGTGGTCGCCCCAGCAGCGCAGGTAGACCGACCCGTCCGCGTCCCGGTCGACGACGCGCAGACCGAACCCGTTCACGTAGAAGGCGACGGACTCCTCGACGTCTGGCGAGGTGACCTCGAGGTGGGCGAGGTGCRACAGGAGCTGGAACACGGCAGGTCCTTTCATTCGGGTCGGAGCTGGTTCACCACGGGACCGACCCCAGTGCGACGGCGCACGGCGATGTGCGACGAGATGACGATGCCCGGCTCGGTGGCCCGTCGAGAAGACGAGATCACCGATGCCGGGCATCGGGTAGGCCTATGCCCGCGCGTCGCGCAGCTCCGCCTCTGTGGCGTCGACGACGTCGTGCCAGGTAACCCCCGGAGCGAGCTCCACGACCGCGAGATGGTCGCCGGCGACGTCGAGCACCGCCAGGTCGGTGATCACCCGGTGCACGACGCCACGTCCGGTCAACGGCAGAGTGCAGGCGTGCACGAGCTTCGGTGCACCGTCCCGGGTGACGTGCTCCATGACGACGAGCACGCGACGTGCGCCGTGCACGAGGTCCATGGCGCCCCCCATGCCCTTGACCAGCTTGCCCGGCACCATCCAGTTCGCCAGGTCACCCGCTGAGCTGACCTGCATCGCGCCGAGAACCGCGACGTCGACGTGCCCACCGCGGATCATCGCGAAGCTGGTGGCGGAGTCGAAGTACGACGCTCCCGGGCGCACCGTGACGGTCTCCTTGCCCGCGTTGATCACGTCGGCGTCCACGGCGTCGCGTTCCGGATACGGCCCGACCCCGAGGATGCCGTTCTCCGACTGCAGGACGATGCTCGCGCCCGGCGGCAGGTGGTCCGGGATGAGCGTCGGGAGGCCGATCCCCAGGTTCACGTACTGGCCGTCGCGGAGCTCGGCCGCGGCGCGGGCCGCCAGCTCGTCACGGTTCAGAGGCACGGTCCACCCCCGCCCGGACCGTGATCCGCTCGATGGCCTTGTCCCTGGCCTCCGTCGGGCTCAGGGGCACGACGTGCTGCACGTAGATCCCCGGGAGATGGATCTCGTCAGGGTCGAGCGTGCCGACCTCGACGAGCTCTTCGGCCTCCAGGATCGTGACGCGACCGGCCTGGGCGACGATCGGGTTGAAGTTCCGCGCGGCCGCATGGAACACGGCGTTGCCGTGCCGATCCGCCCGCGCCGCGCGAACGAGGGCGTAGTCGGTGGTGATCGCCTCCTCCAGCACCATCGGCCGGCCCGCGAACGTGCGGACCTCCTTGACGGGCGAAGCCGTCGAGACGTTGCCGTCGACGTCGAACCTCCACGGCAGGCCGCCTTCGGCGATCTGGGTGCCGACTCCGGTCGGGGTGTAGAAGGCGCCGATTCCCGCACCACCAGCGCGCAGCCGTTCTGCGAGCGTGCCCTGCGGCGTGAGCTCGACCTCGAGCTCCCCCGCCAGGTACTGGCGAGCGAACTCCTTGTTCTCGCCGACGTACGAGGCTGTGATGCGGACGATCTGGCCGGCCTCGAGGAGGAGGCCGAGCCCGGCCCCGTCGACCCCGCAGTTGTTCGACACGATCCGCAGGCCGGTTGATCCGCGGCGTAGAACCGCGCGGATGAGCACGCTCGGGATCCCGCAGAGCCCGAATCCCCCGACGGCGACGCTGGCTCCGTGCCCGATACCGCGCACCGCCGTCCCCGCGTCGGCGATCACCTTGTCCACCGCGTCCTCCGTTCTCGGTTCGCAGCGGGCGCTGTGCTCATGCCCGGTCCCCCTGGAACCACAGACCCGCGAGGTGGTGCGCCCAGTGCCCGCTCGCGCCCTGGGGCGCGGGTGCTCCCGGCGCGCCCGGCCGGTGCGCGTACGGGATGCTGCCGCGCGCCGTCACGCCGACCTCGAGCCTGCCGAGTCCGGAGATCTCCACGACCACCGAGCCGCCGTCGGTGAGAGCTCCGACTCCCGCGGGAGTTCCCGTCGCGATGATGTCGCCAGGCTCGAGCGTCATGACGTGGCTCGCGTAGCTGATGAGCGTCGGGACGTCGAAGATCAGGTCCGCGGTGGAGACGGACTGACGAAGTGCACCGTCGACCCAGCAGCGCAGCTCGAGGGCAGACGGATCAGGGACCTCGTCGCGGGTGGTGATGTAGGGGCCGACCGGGGTGAACGTGTCGAACGACTTCCGCGTCGACCGGTCCTCGCCCGAGCGGACCGTGATGTCCAGCACCGGCACGTACCCGAACACGTGGTCGAGCGCGTCGGCGGGTCCGACCCGGTAGGCACGCCGTCCGATGACGACACCGAGCTCGCCCTCCTGGTCGGTGCGCTGGTCGGAGTAGGGCAGCTCGATGTCCTGACCCGGGCCGATGACCGACGACGGCGCCTTCAGAAAGACGCCGTAGTCGGCGATGGACTTCTGCTCCTCCATCTCCACCTGGTGGTCGCGATAGTTCACCGGAGCGCCCACGATCTTCGACGGGCGAGCGATCGGCGCGCTCAGTGCGACGTCCGCGTCCGCGACGAACAGGCCACGACTCAGGTCGAGCCCGTGCAGGTCCGTCCCGCTCTCGATCACGGCCCGCACGGGATCACCGTGTCCCGTGAGCCCGAGCTGGTCCGTCACGTCCCACCATCCGCCGTCGCCGCGGACGGCGATCCTGTCTTCGGCCACACGCGCGATGCGCATCTCTCACCTCTCGCTGGGAGCCGCGTCGACGTGCGCGAGCTCTCGGTCGGTCGTCGGCTCGCCCTGGCTGTCGGGGGCGAGGTAGAGCCAGTCCAGCTCGTCGAAGAAGTGGCCCTTCCTGCTCTGCAGGTAGGTGTCGCGCAGGACTGCGCCGATGCCCTCGACGTGGCAGACCTCTCCGAACGCGCGCGCCCTGGTCTGGACGCGCGACGTGCGAGGTTCGCGACGACTCGCGACGTCACGCAGCACGCCGTGCCAGGAGTCGTCGCGCCAGGGCCGCGCGGCGGCGACGACGTCTCCGAGGACGGCAGCATCCTCGAGGGCCTGGCAGGCACCCTGGGCGAGGTACTGGAACATCGGGTGCGCCGCGTCGCCGAGCAGCAGGATCCGACGGTCGACCCAGGTCGTCGTGGGCAGCCGATCGGCGAGCGGCCAGCAACGCTCGGTGCTCACGAACTCGAGCCCGGCGAGCACGTCGGGGTGCGCCATCGCGAAGGCGCTCGCCACTTCCTGCGGGTCACCGACCGCAACACGGTCGGTCGTCGCGCGGGGCGCGTGGAACACGGCGACCTGGTTGAGGAGCTCTCCGCCGCGCAGGGGGTAGCGAACGATGTGGCACCCGGGTCCGACCCAGCACACGACGTCCTGGAGTCCGTGCGCTCCGGGAACCTGCTCGATGGGCACGGTCCCTCGGTAGGCGACGTAGCCGGACGGCTGGGGCTCGTCGCCGACCAGCCAGGCACGCTGCGCGGAGTTGAGCCCGTCTGCTGCGATCACCGCGGCGGACGGGATCTGCCGCCCATCACTGGCAACCGCAACCACCTGGTGGTCCTCCTGGACGATGTCGTCGACGCGCGTGGCCGGAACGAGCTCAACCCCTGCGGCCCGAGCGGCGTCGAGCAGCACGGAGTGCAGGTCTGTGCGGTGCGTGACCAGGTACGGAGCCCCGTACCGCTGGAGGAACGGCCCGCCGAGATCCTGTCGGGCCAGGACCCGGTCGGTCGCGACGTCACGCATGACGAGGGCGTGGGGTGCCACGGCGGTCGTCCGAACCTCGTCCAGCAGACCCCACGACTCGAGCAGCCGGGTCGCGTTGGGCCCGAGCTGCAGGCCAGCCCCCACCTCCGCGAACTCGGGGGCCTGCTCGACGACGGTGACCTCCGCGCCCGCCCTCGAGAGCGTCAGGCTCGCCGCGAGGCCGGCGATGCCGCCGCCCACGACGAGCACTCGTCGTTCCTTGTCCATGTAACCGTCCGTTCCTCGTTGAACCGGTGCGGATCACCCTTGATCCGAGGTCTGCTGGATGCAATAGGTTTCTGCTGTGCAGAACACCCCGCTCCAAGAGCCGCCGGCATACGTGATCGAGTCCGTGGACAACGCCCTGCGTCTGCTCCAGATGCTTCGCGACGAGGGGCCGGTCCGGCTCACCGACGCAGCCACGCGCATCGACGTGTCACGCTCTACGGCGCACCGGCTGCTGGCGATGCTGGTGTACCGCGGGTTCGCCGTGCAGAGCGCCGACAAGGCGTACGCCCCCGGACCGGGGATCGCCTCCGGGACCGCGCAGGCCGAGGTCGTGGCGCAGCTGCGCTCGACGTGCCGGCCGCACCTCGAGCTGCTGGCCCGCCGGTGCGGCGAGTCCGTCAACCTGATGATCCGGACGGGAGCGCACGTGCGCTTCATCCAGACCGTCGAGGGCAGCGAGACGCTCCGGACCGCGGACCGACAAGGTGCCGTCATGTCCAGCCTGGAGGCGTCCGGTGGCCTGGCCCTGCTCGCCGAGGCGTCTTCCGCCGAGCTCGAGGTGCTGCGGCACTCGGCGCCCCCGGAGTGGTGGCCCACGGTGGAGCGCGAGGTCGCCCGGGCTCGACGTCATGGCTACGCGCTGAACCTGGCGTTCACCGAGCCGCAGGTGAGCGCCATCGGCCTAGCGCTGCACGACCGCACGGGCGCTGGTGTCGCGGCCTTCAGCATCTCGATGCCGCAGAGCCGCTTCACCACGCGTCGCCGCGACGAGCTCGTGCTGCACGCGCGTGCGACGCGTCGGGACATCGAGGAGGACATCGCACGCGGACGTGACGGCCGCCTGGTCGTGGCGGACTGATCAGCGATCGTCGGCCTGCTGCAGGGCACTCCTCAGGAGGTCCGGACCGAGCGCCGTCGACGGGTCGTCGAAGAGTCGTTCGATCGGCAGGTCGCCGAGCATCGTCAGGATCGTCGGGTTCCCCAGAAATCCTGTGGTCGCGCCGGAGGGGTCCGCGTCGTGCGCCACCCGGACGAAAGACGGTCCGACGCTCGGGTCCGTCACCCACTCACGGAGCGTCGAGTGCTCACCGAGGATCGTCCGCGGCCCGGAAGCGGCACGCGACACGGTGGTCGCCGCGCGGATGTCCCGCGAGGACGCACCCACATCGATGGCGTACGTGCCGGCGTCGACGACCCAACCGTCCCGTCGGTCGTCCCAGCGGGCGAAGGCACGCGCAGTGATCGACGCGGTGACCCGCGCCGACGCACCCGGGGCGATCTGGACCTTGCCGAACGCGGCGAGGGTGCGCACGGGCCTGTCGTCGTCGCAGTCCTGGGGCCTGAGGTAGACCTGCCAGACCTCCGCCCCCGGGACCGGTCCGACGTTGCGCACCGTGAGCTCGACGGTCGCGTCCCCGGTCTGCGCCCCGTCATCGACCACGACGACGTCCTCGTACGCGAACTCGGTGTAGCTGAGGCCGTGTCCGAACGGGAAGGCGACCTCCCGTTCGGCACGGTCGTAGCCGCGATACCCGACGAAGATCCCTTCGCCGTGGAACACGCGTCCCCCGTGCCCCGGGAACGACGGGAACGCGGGCGTGTCCGCCAGGCGCAGCGGGATCGTCTCCGCGAGCCGGCCGGAGGGGTTCACCAGCCCGGTCAGCACCTGCGCAAGGGCCGTGCCCCCGCCCTGACCTGGGAGCCAGCCCTCGACGAGTGCGGCCACGCCGTCGGACCACGGTGCCGTCAGGACGATGCCCCCGTTGACGAGCACGACGACGGTCCGGCGGTTCACCTCGATGATCCTCGCCAGCAGGTCGAGCTGCTCGGCCGGCAGCTCGAGCGAGGTCCGGTCGTACCCCTCGGACTCCGCACCCTCCCCCGGCCCGAGGAAGACGACGACGGCCTCGGACTCGCCGGCCGTGCGGACGGCCTCGTCGACGAGGGAACCCCCGCCATCCGCGTCTGCCCCGTAGCCGGGCGCGAAGACCACCGGGCGCTCCAGGAGCGCTCGAAGCCCTTCGAGCGGGGTGTCGATCCGCGTCGGGGACGCGCTCGCGCTGCCGCCGCCCTGGATGTGCGGGTCGAGCGCCAGCTGGCCGATGACGGCGACCTGCCCTCCGGTCGGGCTGAGCGGAAGCACCCCGTCGTTGCGGAGCAGCACCACCGACGCGGCGGACGCCGCCACGGCAAGGCGGTGGTGCTCCTCGTGATCCAGTGCGGCCGCGGGACGCGCGCCCCAGGCAGTGGCGACCCGTCGCAGCCGGTCGGCCGCCTCGATGACGACCGACGCGTCGAGCTCGTCGCGCTCGACCGCAGCGAGGATCCGTCGCAGCGATCCCTCCCCCGGCCCGGGCATCTCGAGGTCGAGGCCTGCCCGGAGCGCCTCGATGCGGTCGTCGACGGCGCCCCAGTCGGAGACGACGGCACCGTCGAACCCCCACTCGCCTCGCAGGATGTCGGTCAGGAGGCGCGGGTCCTGGGTGACGTAGGTGCCGTTGACCCGGTTGTACGAGGCCATGATCATCGCCGGCACCGCCTGCGTGACGACGTGCTCGAAGGCCGCGAGATAGATCTCCCGCAGAGCCCGCTCGCTGAGCTCCGCGCTCACGCGCATGCGGTCCGTCTCCTGGCTGTTCACGGCGAAGTGCTTGACGCAGGCGCCGACTCCGGTGGACTGGACCCCGGCGACGAACGCAGCGCCGATCCGGCCGGTCAGGAACGGGTCCTCGGAGTAGTACTCGAAGCCGCGACCGCCGAGCGGTGACCGCTTGATGTTGATGCTGGGCCCGAGCAGGACGTCCGCTCCCGCCGCGCGCGCCTCACGACCGATCGCCGCCGCGACCTCGCCGACGAGGTGCACGTCCCAGGTCGCGGCGAGCGCCGCCGGAGCCGGGAAGCAGGTCGCCGGAACCTTCCCCGACCAGTCGGGCAGGTTCATCGCCAGCCCGTTCGGCCCGTCGCTCAGGGTCAGTGCCGGGACACCGCCCTCGGCCGCTCGGGTGCGCGACATGTCGGCACCGCTGAGCAGGACCGCGTGCCTGGCGAGGTCGCCACCCACAGCGTTCGTGGTCATGCCTCGACTCCCTGCTGCGCCATCTCGACGCGGTCCTCGGGGCTGTGGACGTTCCAGAGGCGGGGCATCGGCGGGTCGTCCTGCGCAGCACGGAACGGCGCGTGGAACGTGTGCGTCCCMCCTCCCACGCGGAGCACCTGGTCGGAACCCGGCAGCCGCACGTCCGCCTCGACGCCGACCGGCAGGTCGACCTCGACACGGAGGTCGGTGCCGGTTCGCCGCCACGAGCACCGGACGAGCCCGTAGGGCGACAGGTGGGCGGCCGACGCGTGCGTCAGTCCCCCGCCCGGGAACGGAGCGATCGTGACCCGCCGGTATCCGGGCTCGGCGGGGCTGAGGCCGGCCACGACGCGGTGGAGGAAGTCGACGACCGCCCCGAGCGCGTAGTGGTTGAACGAGGTCATCTCGCCGGGGTTGATGCTCCCGTCGGGGAGCATGCTGTCCCACCGTTCCCAGACCGTGGTGGCTCCCATCGTGACGGGGAACAGCCACGACGGGCACCTGGTCTGCAGGAGCAGGTGGTACGCCGTGTCCACGGAGCCCGTCGCCACGAGCGCGTCGCAGACGAGCGGTGTCCCGATGAACCCCGTCTGGATGAGGTGGTCACCTTCTCGGACGAGCTCGGCCAGCCGTCGACCGGCGATGACGCGCTGCTCGGGCCTCGGCAGCAGGTCGAAGCAGAGTGCGAGCGACAGCGCCGTCACCGTGTCGCTCACCACCCGACCGGACGGGGTGACGAACTCGTCCCGGAAGGCGCGGCGCGCCCGCTCCGCGACGGCCTCGTAGCGCTCGGCGAGGCCGTGCATCCCGAGCACGGCACACGCGCGCGCTGTGATGGCCGCCGTGTGGGCGTGGTACGCGCTGGCGACGAGGTAGGCGTCCGTCGCGGAGTCCCCCGGCCGGTCCGGGGGTGCTTGCGGGTCCAGCCAGTCCCCGAGCTGGAACCCGTGGGCCCACAGGCCGGTGCCACCGGTGAGCTCGTCGACCTGGTCCACCCACGCCGCCATGCTCGGCAGCTGCTCGTGGAGCAGCGCACGGTCCCCGGTGCGCTCGTAGATCGTCCACGGCACCAGCACCGCCGCGTCGCCCCACCCGGCGGCCGGGTCAGCGGGGAACCCGCAGTCCAGCCACGGGTGGAAGTTCCGCACCGAACCGAACTCCCGCTGCTCCGCGGCAAGGTCCCGCAACCAGTTGCGCAGCACACCGGTGCTCTCGTAGAGGAACGTCGCCGCGGGCGCGAAGGCCTGGATGTCACCGGTCCAGCCCAGGCGCTCGTCGCGCTGGGGGCAGTCTGTGGGCAGGTCGACGAAGTTGTCCCGCATGCTCCACACGACGTTGTCGTGGAACTGGTCGAGCAGCACGTTCGAGCTGCTGAACCACCCGGCTCGGCGCATGTCGGAGTGGATGACGCGCGCGACGACGTCGACCTCCTGCCCCGCCGGCCAGCCGTCGATCTCGACGTAGCGGAAGCCGTGCACGGTGAACCGGGGCTCCCACGTCTCCGGTCCCCCGCCCGCGAACGTGTACCGGTCGACCGACGCCGCGGTCCTCAGCGGTCGCACGCACAGCTCGTCGGCCTCGAGGACCTCCGCGTGCCGGATCGTGAGCTCGTGGTGGCGGGGACCGGTCGCGGTCAGACGGACGCGACCGGAGATGTTCTGACCGAAGTCCAGCCGGACACGTCCATGGGGACGACGCTGGACGATCGTGGGCCTGAGCTCCTCGACCACGCGCATCGGCGGCCCGGTCGGTCCCTCGAGCGCCGCCGAGAAGGCGGTTCGTGGCAGGACGACCGCTCTCGCCCAGCTCGTGGTGTCGTACCCGGCGCTGGCCCATCCCGGTCGGAACCGGCGGGCGTCGCACGACTCGCCCTCGTAGAGGCCGGTCGACGTGATCGCCGACTCCTTCGTCCGCCACTCGAGCGGGACGAGCTCGACCCGTCCGTCGTCGTGCACCAGCTCCAGCTGCACCATGACGGCGACGTCGTCCCCGTAGACGTCCCACAGTCCGCCGTTGAACCCGAGGCGACCGCGATACCACCCGTCGGCGAGCCAGATGCCGAGCACGTTGCGCCCCGTGTCCAGCAGGCCGTCGAGCGGGAAGGTCTGGGTGCGGAGCCGATGGCGAAAGCTGGTCCAGCCCGGTGACAGCACGGAGTCGTCCGCCGGGGAACCGTTCACCTCGAGGTCGTAGACACCGTGGGCAGCGACATACGCGCGCGCTCGTCGGACGGTTGCCGGCACGTCGAACTCGGCTCGCAGCAGATATGCCGGCCGCGGACCGGTGGTGGGTGCGGACGTCGACGGCGACACGAAGTCGACGGCCCAGTCGGCTGCGGCGAGCCCTCGCTCGACTGTGGTCGGCTCGGACCAGGCGGTCGGCTCCGCGTTGTCGAACCACGAGCGGATGCGGACCACCGCCCGCTCCCGGGGCTGCAGCGGAAGCACCGGCCACCTGACGAGGACGGACTCGGGACTGTCGATGCGCGTCCGCAGCGCCGCTCCGTGGTCCCGAGCCACCTCGACCTCGTAGGCGACCGGCCGAGCACCTCGCGGCCCGCCCGCCACGCGCCAGCTCATCCGGGGCGCCGCCTCGGTGATGCCGACAGCGCGGTCCAGGTGCTCGAAGCGGACGTCGACGACCTTGGCGGTCACCCCTTCACCGAACCGGCGGTCAGGCCGGTCATCATCCGCTGGTTCAGGAAGAGGTAGACCAGGAGCGTGCCGAACACGTTCAGGCAGATCGCGGCCATGGTCGGCCCGTACTCCACCTGACCGAACTGTCCCTGGAAGCTGAGCAGGCCCACCTGGATGGTGCGCAGCTCGTCACTGTTGACGAACGTCAGCGCGATGAGCAGGTCGTTCCAGATGAAGAAGAACTGCACGAGGGCAACGGTGAAGATCGCGTTGCGGACGAGCGGCACGGCGACCACGAAGAACATGCGCAGGACGCTCGCACCGTCCAAGGTCGCGGCCTCGAAGACCTCCCGGGGGACGCTGCGGAAGTAGGTCGCCATCATGAACACGGTCAGCGGCAGGCCGATGGCCGTGTAGGTGATGATCAGGGGCCACAGCGACCCCGTCAGGCCCGCCCGGAAATAGATCGTGAAGAGGGGCAGGAGGATCATCTGTCCCGGAATCATGATTCCGGCAAGGAACAGAAGGAGAACGGTGCCGCGACCTTTCCAGACCATCACCTCGAGGGCGAAGCCTGCGGCCACTCCGAGGATGATGGTGAGGAACAGCGACGGAATGACGGCGAGCACGGAGTTGCGGGCGTAGGTGCCGAGATTTCCCTCGGTGATGGCGCGCGTGTAGTTCTCGAAGTTGAGCCAGTTCTCGGGCAGGGCGAACGCCGGGTTGTTCAAGAACTCCGACTGCGTCTTCAGCGATCCAAGAACCAGCCAGACGAGCGGGAACACCACGGCGATCAGGAGCGCAGCGGTCAGGATGCTGGTTCCGATCGACCTTCCGCGCCGGCGCCGTTCGATGCGCGGCTTGGTGGGGACGGGCGCGCCGAGCGCCCTCGTCGTGGGAGTGGTAGCGAGGGACATGGACTCAGGCCTTCGTCAGGTCGCGGCGTGCGGAGCGGAAGATGAACAGCGTGACGACGAGGCAGAGCGCCGTCAGCAGCAGGGCGATCGAGCTGCCGTAGCCGTACTGGCCGTACGAGAACGACGTCTGGAACATGTAGAGGGTCAGCGGCGTCGTCGTGCTCCCCGGTCCGCCGTTGGTGAGCGCGATCACCGAGTCGAAGACCTTCAAGGTCCCGTTGATGCTGAAGATGACGGCGGAGAGCAGCACGGGCAGCGACAGTGGCAGCACCACGGAGCGCACGAGGCGGAGCCCGTTCGCCCCGTCAAGGCGTGCGGCTTCGAGCAGGTCCTCGGGGATGTCGACCAGGCCGG
This sequence comes from Cellulomonas sp. P5_C5, assembly GCF_054049655.1. Classification (NCBI taxonomy): domain Bacteria; kingdom Bacillati; phylum Actinomycetota; class Actinomycetes; order Micrococcales; family Cellulomonadaceae; genus Cellulomonas; species Cellulomonas sp. P5_C5. The sequence continues at coordinate 26,827 of NZ_JBFULY010000043.1, forward strand.
CATAGAGGAGCACGGCGTAGAAGCCCATCGAGCGCCAGGACTCCATCAGGATGAGGACCCAGAAGGCTGACGTGCTCGACCCGAACCAGTCGACGCTCTCGATCCCGAACGCGTTGAGAAGGCCGTTCACGGGACCCGTCCGCGGGGCGGACTCGAACAGCTGCTGGAACAGCAGGCCGACGGCGACCGTCGGCAGGACGATCGGGAAGAACGCCAGCGTGCGGACCAGGTTGGACGCCCGCTTCAGCACGAACACGTAGAGCAGCGCGAGCCCGTACCCGAGGAGCACCTGCACGATGGTCAGGACGATCGCGAACCGCACCGTGAACGAGAGGGCTTCTCGGACGTGTGCGTCGGTGAACAGCAGCTGGAAGTTCTGCAGCCCGACGTAGTCGAACCCAGTGATCGCGTTGCCCTCGAAGAGGGTGTACCCGAAGGACCAGAGGACCGGGACGAGGATGATCAGGGAGTAGACCGTCAGGGCCGGGGCCAGCAGCAGGAGGATCGCGCGGCGATCGCCTAGGACGTGCGTCATCGTGGTGTCTCTCAGTTCTGTTCTTCGGTGGTCCGCCGGGCGCACCGGCATCGGTGCGCCCGGCGGATCAGGGCTCAGCCTGCGTCGAGGTCTGCCTGGACGGAGTCCATGAACTCCTGGGCGCCCATGCCGCCCGTGACCAGCAGAGACGCGTTCATCTGGCTCGTCGTCGACGCCTTCGGCGGGAACAGCGCCTCGAACCACAGGACGGTCTGGGTGGTCTTGGCGATCTGGTCCTGCACCGACTGGGTCAGCGCGGGCACCTCGCCGACGTCACCGTCGACCTTGAATCCGGTGATGACCCCCTGGTCCTTGAGGGACTGCGCACCGAAGTTCTTGGCGATGCACTCGAGCCACTGCTTGCTKCCGTCGTCGTACCGGAACAGCGACATCGCCAGCGGCACGCCGACGTTCGCGGCGAGCTGGTCGGCCGAGCCGGCGCCGCCCTCGACAGCCGGGAACGGCATGAAGCCGATGTTGTCGTTGCCGATCTTGTTCGCCTCGGGGTCGTTGAAGTTCCCGAGGACCCAGCTGCCCATGTAGAACATCGCGGCGTCGCCGGACAGGAACTGGTTGACGGCCGTCATGTAGTCGATCGATCCGACGGACGGACCGAAGTAGCCCTTCGCGCCGAGGTCCGCCACCTGCTGGGCCGCCTCGACGTAGGCCGAGTCGGTCAGCTTGGCACTGCCGTCGGCGACCTTGGCCAGGGCGTCCGGGCCGAGGCTCCGGTAGATGTAGTTGCCGACGAGTCGCGTCAGCGGCCACCCGTCCGCACCGTCGGCGGAGAACGGCTGCACGCCGGCTGCGCTCAGCGTGTCCGCGGCGGCGACGAGGTCGTCCCACGTCGCGGGCACCTCGATGCCGTTGTCGGCGAAGAGCTGCTTGTTGTACCAGATGCCCTCGACGTTGAACTCGGTCGGCAGGACGTAGACCTTGCCGTCGTAGAGCGCCTCGATGGTGGATCGTGCCGCCGGGATGATGGCGTCGTCGAGACCCATGTCGGACAGCTCGGCAGAGATGTCGACCAGCGTGCCGGACGACTCGATGTCCTTCGCGATCTGGGGCGAGTTGCCGCTCGCGAAGAGCGACGGCAGGTCGTTCTGCCCGGCCTTCAGCTGGATCGCCTGGTCGTAGTTGGCCTGCGGGTTGTTGTCGATCTTCAGCTTGGCGTCGCCGTCGGCCGTGCTGCACGAGCCGGTGGACAGCGTCGTCAGCGTGTCCTTGATCGAGGTGTTCTCGGCGAACGACAGGTAGGTGAACTCCTTGTTCGCATCGCCGGTCGGGCCGGCGCTCGGGGTAGAGCCCGAGCATGCCGAGAGCAGCAGGGCACCGGCGGTTGCTAGACCCAGGAATGACGCGACCTGGGTGCGCTTACGTCCACGCGTCAACATCACACTTCCTCCTTGAAATGTTTTGCTTGCAGCGCTTTGAAGCGCTTCAGGGCGAGACAGTAGACAAGCGTCCAACCCATTTCAAGGCACAGGTACCCGTTAGAACAAGTTCCAATAGCCGACATAGACGGCCGTGATGTCGCTTGTCTTGCAGCGCTTCAAGAAACGGTATTGTGATGCAATCGAGACCTAGAAAAAGGGGACGTAGTGCACCGCAACAACCACCCGAGCGCAGAGTCGCGTGCGGGCATCACTGACGTCGCCTCCCTCGCCGGTGTCTCGCAGGCGACGGTGTCCAACGTCCTGAACCATCCAGAACGCGTGGCGGAGGAGACGCGAGCGCGCGTCGTCCGAGCGATGGAGATGTTG
>NZ_JBFULY010000044.1:0-26889 GCF_054049655.1 Cellulomonas sp. P5_C5
TCACCATGCTGCCGTCGGTGCCGCCTTGGCCCCAGCTCGACGCCATGGCCCGCGTCGGGGACTGGCCGGAGGACGCCGACGGCGGGTAGCTCGTTGGGCCTAGCCTCGCTCGTTCCCCGTGCGCTTCTGGCGGGCCTCGCGCTCATCGGTCAGGTTCGTGACCTCTTCGAGCCGACCCCGGGCCAATCCATGCATGAGGACGTTCCTAGCCAAAGAGACGACCTCCAGAGTGGAGACCGCGAACAGCACGGTGACGACGCCGAAGAGCCAGTGCTCGGCCTGCGTGGATGCGAGTCCAGAGAACGCGCGGTAGCCGACGACGGCCAAGATCGTGCCGACCTGGAGGCCAATCACGACCATGAACGGGCTCAGGAACGCGAGCACACCGCCGTTGGTACCCCGCAAGAGGCTCAGGTACGAATCCGACATGAGCGCGACGACGAGAGCCAGGGCGGCGAAGACCACCCCGAGCAGCGCAGGGGTGAGGCTGAGGTAGTCACCGGCTAGTGCTTCGCGCGCGGCCTGGGTCGTGTTGCGAACGAGCAGGACGGATGCGGCCGCTCCGACCAATGCCCCACCTGCGATCTCCCAGGTGAGCAGGTCCCTCAGCCGCAGACGGCCGACAGCAGCCCAGAAACCGACTTCGCGCCGGAGGCTACCCACTGGTATCGCGCCGCCGTCTCTGGGTCACTCTTCTCACCGCTCCCGCCACCTGCTCTGTCGCGGATGGCCAATCCGCACTCACGTTCTCGATCGGTTCGCGGAGGGCCTGCTGCCGCTGGTCGTAGGTGACCTTCCTCCCGCCACGGTAGGCCCTACCCACGACAAACCCGAAGGCGGCCATTGCAGCCGAGATGAACGCCTGGGTCACGGGGTCCGACCTCAGACCGTCCTTGTTGAGCCCCGCGTCCTGGTCCCTCGCCGTGATCCTCTCGCTGATCTTCTCGGCTTCGAGTCGGTCGAGCCGCTCGAAGAGCTCTTCGAAGGCTTCCTCGCCGTCCGGGTTGGGGCGCTCGAAGACGAACTTCAGCTCCGTGATGCTCTCGGCGCTGTCCAGCCAGGCGTAGAACTCCCGTGGATCACCGACGGGCTCCACGGCCCAGACGACCGTCGGAATCCGCCACCGCTGCTCCGACCGGTTCAGCATCTCTGTCAGTACCCACTGGACTGTGTTCTCCGTGAACGACGGGTGCTTGAGAACGCCCAGGAATCGCTGGTCACGCAGGTAAGCGAACGGCGCGACGCCGGAGGCCTCGCTGCGCACGACCTCATCACGCCACTCCTGGGTGTCCTCGTCCCACACGTTGGTCAGCGCCTCGCCCGACCTCGACCACCCGAGCATGCCGGTGATCGTGCCTGCCTCCACGTCGTGTGCGATGTTGCCCACCCGCCACTCGCGCTGGTACCGGCGGCCAKAGGTAACCGGCCGCTGCTGGCGTCGGAGCGTCTCGTTCAGGTGCACCAGGGCGTCGGGGGGAGGCTCGAAGAGATTGAGGTCGGCTTCGATCGGTCTGCGGTTCACCTTGTAGATGAGGACGTCGAGCGTCTTGCCTGCGAACCAGTGGCCTTCGCCGTCTTCCAGGTCGTCCATGGGCTGATCGCTCACGGCGCACCCCCTTGTGTAGTCGCCTACACGGACGCTAGCGGCCCAGGTCACAGCCCCGCGGCCATTCGGGCGGACGCGCCGGTCCTCCTGACTCGACGGCCTCCGCCGCAAGCGCGCGCTCCAGGGCATGAGCGAGCGAACTGGTGCGCGGGATGCCACCCCACACGCCGTCGTGCTCGTCCTGGCCAGCCTCACCGCACGCGACCACGACAGGGCAGCTCGCACAGACGCGCACAGCTGCCAGGACGCGGGCCGGGTCGATGGAGAACCAGCGGCCCGCGTCCGGGTCACCCGCGCACGCAGCGCGGTCCTGCCACATCACCGACGGCGGCGGCTGCGGAGGTCCGCGTTGATGCGCTCACCCACCGTCAGCCGCTCGTCGTCGGGCTCGCCCGCCTGCCCCTGCTCGTCGGCCGCGCCCGGCGTCGTGCCGCCCAGGGTGGAGGTCCCACGGCTCGACCGAGCCGCCCGCAGCTGCTCCCGGATCGGGTCGTTGGCGCTCATGCCCCAACCCCCGCCCCAGCGTGCCCCACCTGCACCCCACCGGACCCCGTGGGGTGCGAGCTGGAACGGGCGGCCACCCCAACGCGCCCCACGGGAAGCCCCGCCTTCGCCTTCGCATCGGCMACCGTCGGGGCGTCAGCCAGCGGGCCCGGCCACACCCCAGCTCGCAGGGCCGCCGTCACTGCCCAGTGGGCCCGCAGGCTGGCCACGGACACCCACCCACCACGGCCAGGGCCGCCACCCAGGCCCGGCTGGCACCACACGGCCACGGGCTCGTCCCAGCCGCGCTCCAGGGCCGCGAACGCGATGCCGCCAGCCACCCCGAACTGGAACAGGCTGGAGCCACCCCGCAGCGCCAGCTGGAGCTGGTGCAGGCACTCCGCCTCCGTCGTCACGCCCTTCATCGCCTGCTCCACCCGGTGGTCGATCTGGGCGCGGTCCTGGGGCGTGATGGGCACGTTCGCGCTGCCGACGCCGAAGAGCCGGTCAGCCTCCTGCTGCGTGCTGCCGACCGCGACGGCCAGGGCCTGCTCACGCAGCGGGCCCAGCTCGCGCTGAGCCTGTGCCGCCAGGGTGTCGGCCTGGTGCTCCTGGCCCGCCTGGAGGGCCGAGATGAGCCGGGTGTAGGTGTCCCAGCGCCGCTCAGTGGCGCGGCCCAGGAACTTCCCCAGCGAGCTGCCGCCCGCCACCTGCCGCACCGCCTCGTTGGCCGCTGCCAGGAGGTCGTCCTGGGGTGGTGCTGTCGTGCTCGTCGCCTTGCTCATGGGTGTAGCTCCGTTCGGTCGGCGGGCCGGTCGTGACCCGTCGTTGGCGTCCCGTGCGAGTGCGACGGGGCGAGTGTGGGGGCTCCAGCTGCCGCCGGTGCGGGCTGGGCGAGGGAGATGGCCACGGCGGCCACCAGGAGGGCTGTGCGAGCCGTCTCGCGCACGCAGTTGGGCACCGGCAGGCGCAGGTCGAGCCAGGGAACGGCTACCTGTCCCGGGCGAGTCATGCGAGGCTCCGCACCATGAGCAGCGACAGCGAGCGCACGGCCTTCGAGGGCCCGGCGGACTCCTGGGACGACCAGGTGAGCGCGACCTTCGATACGTACAGCCGAACGGAGGACGCACTGGCCAACGCCCATGCCGCTCTCCAGGCCGTTGCGGGAGGCCATGATCGGGTCAGGATCGAAACAGCCGAGCGCGAGCTGGCGGCCACCCGCGCCATGCGCGACGGAGCGCTGGAGCTCTTGCGGTACACGCAGAACGAACGAACGGACGCCCGGGCGTGGGCCGCAGCGCAGGCCGCCGACAGGCAGGCCAAAGCTTCCGACCGCCAGGCAACGAGGCTGAACGTGGCTACAGTCGCGCTCGTCGTGGCGGCATTCATCACGCTCGGCGTGGCCGTCCTTGACCAGTGGCAACCGGATGCGCCCCCACAGGTACGCGTGACGGTCCCGGCCCCGGTCGTGACTGTCATCGCTCCGCTGCCGACGCCGTAGCCACAGATCGGCGCGCGATGCCGTGGCACCTGTAACTGGCGACCCGTGGCCGCTCCGGGGTGACGCTCTGCGGGGCTCATCGCGCGACCGCCAGGGCATCGACCCAGCGCAGCTCGTCGGCCTCCAGGGCGTAGACCAGGTGCCCGTCGCGGCTGGTCCAGTGCACCAGGTGGCCGGTCGCATGGGCGTAGTCCCCAGCTGCCAGCGATGCAGCGACCTGGGGCGCATGAGGGCCCGCCAGGTCCACGTTCAGGTGGGTGGTGCGGCTCGCGCCCTTGCACGCCAGCCGCACGCGGCAGATGCGGTCCCCTCGCGGCGTCGTGCGTACCCGGGGGGCCACGACCAGCTGACCCATGGCGGTGATCGTCGGCAGGCTCACCGCGCGACCGCCGATCCGGGGAACGGCAGCACGTTGTCAGCCACCGGGGCCGGTGCCTCGCTCGTCGCGCGCATCGCGGCCAGCGTCTGGAGCACGGCAGCTCGCTCGTCGGGGCTCAGGGTGAGGGTGATCTGGTCGGCCATGGTCGGGGCTCCTGTCAGGGTGGTGGGGCGGCGCTCGGAGTGAGACATAGGTGGGTGAGACGTAGGTACGGGGTGAGACTCAGGGGGCGTAGCCCCCACATGTGTCACCTGGAGGGCCTGGAGGCCGGGGGCGAGGGTGTAGGTGGAGGCACGGCGTGTGCGGTGGTCGCCCTGGGTCGAGCGCACCAGCCAGATGCCCTGATCTGCGATGGCCGCGATGGTCCGCTGAGCTGTCGGCACGGTCAGGCCGGTACGAGCTGCGACGACCCGCACGGGCAGAACCGGGGTGCCGGTGCCGTACTCGGATGCGAGGGCCAGCGCGACCTCCAGGACGGCCCGGTGCCGGTCGCTGACGGAGCTGTCGGCCGTCAGGGCCTCCCGGACGTGCTCCAACCAGTCGAGCGTTGCGGACCGGTCACGCGGAGGCTTGGCCGCGAGCTGCGCCGTCTCGTCCCAGTGGCGAGCTAGGTAGGTGAGCCGCACGCCGGGGGCCATGCGGATGCCACCCCGGCCGGTGGCGATCTGGTCAGCCAATCCGCCGGATCGGGGGTCGCCCAGGCGCAGCATCATCTCCGTGCGGCTCCACCCGGCGCGGTGCATCGCCAGCATCACCTGGCGGGTGGCCTTGACGACCGCCTGGCGAGTCAGCCCGTTCAGGGGAACGCCCGTGCTCAGGAGGTCCTGCCACTTGCCCTGGAGCGGTCGGCCGGTCACAGGCCCTCCAGCAGCTGAGGCTGCTCCCAGTCGTGGGCAGCTCGCTCACGGGCAGCGAACGCCTCCAGGTCCGCCACCCGCACGCGCACCCGGTCCAGGTGGTCCAGGTAGGTCGGCAGCCGACCAGCGGCCTCCCACTCGTAGATCAGCGAACGACTCACGGGACGGCCCAGCAGCTCCGAGAGGATCGGCGCGGCCTCCGTGAGCGAGCGGGGCAGGTCGTCGCTCATGCCGCCACGTCCTGGGCGTCGTGGGCCCGCTCGCGGTTGAAGAGCAGCGCCAGCAGGGCATCGAGCTGGCCTGGGCGGTCTGCGGGCAGCCACTCAGCGGTGGCGGTGATCTGGTCGTGCACTGGGCGCTCCGGGGCTCCAGGGCGTGCTGCGATGCAGCAGCCCATCTGAGAACCCGACGCGCGCCCGGCGGCCCGTGCCAGCGACCCGCGATCCCAGGTAGCCCCCGCCTGTCCCACCCCGTCGGAGTGGCGAGCCAGGCCGGTAGCGGGAGCGCCCGCCACTGTCCCCGGCTGGGGGTCGCGGTGGGGCCGTCTCCTGCGCCGCGACCGGTGTGCCTGAACAGGGCACCCGTGCCGCCGACTCGCTCGAAGCTTTGCCAGGCGTGCATCCCCGTTCGGGGCCTGGTCGTTTCGACGTCGCTCGTCGCAACCGCTATGGCCACTCTATCGGAAGTCAGGCGCTCTGCGATAGGCTTGCAACGCGCTGACCTGCAACTGGGTAGTGCGCTACACCGCAAGTGAACGGGCAGAAAGTCTGTTCACCTGAATAGAAGTCAGGAGCTGAGGCATGTCGGAGGTCGTCACCGTGCGCATCGCGGGCGCAGACCACCAGGTCAGCCGCGCGCAGGTGCTGGAGGCCACCCGCTACCAGCGGCCTCCGCGAGCGCTAGGCACCGGCGGTCAGTGGGTCCTGATCCGCGACCGGCGCGTGTCCGCTCGCTGGGCGCTCCGACGCACCTTGGAGGCCACCGACCGCGCCGACGTGGCCGCCTCCGTGCAGACCTGGCACGCGCTCGACGCCCTCCGACGCCTGGGCTTCACCACCACGACCTGACGCCCGATCCACAGCACCGTCCCCAGTAGCCCGCTACACCGCACCAGCCCCCGGAGCACCCGATGACCAGCAGCACCAGCACACCGACCAGAGCCGCCGTCTACCTCCGCGTGTCGTCCGAGGAACAGGTGGAGGGCACCAGCCTGACCACTCAGGAGGAACGGTGCCGGGCCTACATCGACGCCCAGGGCTGGCAGCTCGCTGAGGTCTACGCCGACGAGGGCGTGTCCGGCGCGAAGGCCAGCCGCCCCGCGCTCGACCGACTCCTGGCCGACTGCGCCGCCGGGCGGGTGCAGGCCGTCGTCGTGCTGAAGGCCGACCGGTTCAGCCGCAACCTGGGCCACCTGCTCACCACCCTGGACCAGCTCACGGCTCAGGGCGTCACGTTCCGCTCCGTCACGGAGGCCATCGACACCGGCTCCACGTCGGGCCGGGCCATGACCGGGATGCTCGGGGTGTTCGCCCAGATGGAGCGTGACCTGATCCGCGAGCGGACGCGCTCTGGGGTCAACGCGAAGGTGCGAGCTGGAGGCTGGGGCGGCGGTCAGGAGCCTCCATACGGCTACCGGATCGCGGGCAGCGGGCGGGACGCGAAGCTGGCCGTCGATGACCGGGAGGCGGCCCTGGTGCGCCAGGCGCTGGAGATGATCCTGGACCAGCAGCTGAGCGCCCTCCAGACCGCTGTTCGCCTGAACGCGCTGGGCATGACGCCACGGCACGCCACGGCCTGGACCTCCCAGAACCTGCGCCAGTTCCTGCGGCGCGGCGAGTGGGACGGCCGTTGGACCTTCGGCAAGACCGGCACGTCCTCCGAGCGCATCACCGTGCCCGTGGAGCCGATCGTGAGCCCCCAGCGGTTCGCCCAGCTCCAGGCGTATCTGGCGGGCACCGCGCAGACCCGTGGCGCAGCTCAGACCCACCCGCTGTCCGGGCGGATGCGCTGCACCTGCGGGGCCGTCATGACCGGCATCGCACGGGGCGACCGTGCGAACCGGCGCTACCGCTGCTCGCACGGCCGCACTGACCCCCGGCGCGACTTCCGCTGCCTGGAGCCCTCCCTGCTGGGCCAGCGCGTCGATGACGCCGTGTGGGGCCAGGTGCTCGACCTGCTCACCGACCCCGACCGGCTCATGGCCATGGCCCGCGAGCGGCTGGGGATGCTCACCGGCGCGCAGCAGGTCACAGCTGAGGCGATGACCGACGCCGACGCGGCCGTGCAGCGCACCCAGGCCGCGCTGGCCGGTGCCGTGGCTCAGTGCCTGTCGATGGGGCTCGACCAGGCCACCACGGAGGCCACCGTGCAGAACATGCGCGCGAAGCACACGGCCGCCCTGGAGCACCGGGCGACGGTGGCCGCGATCAGCCAGGAGACCGCACAGGCGAAGGCACGCATGGTCACCGCCCAGCAGCTCGCCCGCGTGGCCCGCGACCGGCTGGTGACGGCTGACAGCGCCCTACGCGCTCAGGTGCTCGGGCTGCTCAACGTGCAGGTGCAGGTGGAGGCAAACGACGCCGACGGCGTGCACCTGGTCGTGACCGGCTCCGTCGCTCACGACCTCATGCTGCAAGGGCTGGCACCTGCCGAACTGGCCACTGACGCCGCGTGACGTCCGGGATCACCGCGTGCAACCGTTCGCCGCCGGGCAGGCTGGCGTCCACGAACGGGCTGGACAGGTCCAGGCGGCGACCCGACACCTTCAGCATCTTCTCGACCAGGTCACGGACCTGGCCGTCCGTGAGGATCGTCGTGGTCAGCTCCGCCTCACCGCGCCGCGCGACGAACACCTGCGTCGGCGCAATTGCTGTTTACCGATACCCTTGACTACATGGCCACACGTACCGCGATCTACACGCGCATCTCCTCCGACCGTGAGGGCACCGAACTTGGGATCACCCGCCAGGAGGAGGACACCCGCGCGCTCGCTGGCCACCTCGGCTTTGAGGTGACCCACGTGTTTCGGGAGAACGACCGGGGCGCGTCGACACGTTCGCGCAAGGATCGGCCGCAGTACAACGCGATGATCGAGCGCGCCCGTGGTGGGGAGTTCGACGCGATCCTGGCCTACTCCAACAGCAGGTTGACCCGTCGGCCCCGTGAGCACGAGGACCTCATCGACCTCGTCGATCGACACGGCGTGCAGATCCGCACGTGCGTCTCTGGCCAGTTCGACCTATCGACGGCCGACGGACGCGCGGTCGCTCGCACGATCGCGGCGTGGGACGCCGCCGAGGCCGAGCGGACCGGAGAGCGCTCGCAGCGCGCGTTCCGGCAGGTCGCCGAGTCCGGGGGTCGGCACGGTCAGGTGCCGTTCGGGTGGCAGGTGGAGGATGGCAAGCAAGTCATCGATCCATTGGCCGGGTCCATCGTGCAGGAGGCTGCCCGCCGACTGCTCGGCGGCGAGACCTTGCGGGCCATCACGCGGGACCTCAACAGCAGGGGTTCGCACCCGAAACGTGGAGCGGCATGGACCGGGCAGCAGATGCGGCGTGTCCTGCTTCGCGAGGCGAATGCCGGTCGACGCTCGTACAAGGGGCGGGTCATCGCGGATGGCCAGTGGCCGCCGTTGTACGACGCCACGACACACGACCGCGTGGTGGCACTCCTGACCGACCCGGAGCGAAAGACAACCCGGGGCACCGACCTCAAGTACCTCCTCACGGGCATCATCCGGTGCGGGCGCCCCGAGTGCGGCGACGCGATGCGGGTGCACGCCGGTGGCACGGAGGGTCGCGCCCCTGCGTACGTGTGCCCCACCTGTCTGCGGGTGCGGCGCAAGATGGTCACCGTCGACAACTTCGTCGTCGAGACACTTCTCTCGCGCTTGTCACGGCCCGACGCACCCAATCTGTTCGCCGGGGATGCCGACGCGATGCACGCCGCCGAGGCCGAGGCGGTCGCCCTCAGGGCACGCCTGGAGCACTACGCCGAGCAGGCCGCCGACGAGGTCATCACGGACGAACAGTTGGCGGTGCTGACCAAGCGGTTGCTCCCGAAGGTCGACGCTGCACGCGCTCGTGCCCGCGCCGCTGCGCCGAACCCCGAACTCACCCGGTTCATCGGGCCACAGGCGGCCGATGCCTGGGAGGCCGAGGACCGTATTGACGTTCGCCGGGCACTCATCCGGAGCGTCATGGACATCACGCTGAGGCCGTCCGGCCCCGGTGTGCCGTTCCACCCTGAGCAGGTCGACATCACGTGGAAGTCGCCGACGGTGCAGCTCGTCGCCTAGGTGCACTACCGGCGGGCGGCGTGCCCGCCGTAGTCTGTACTTCGTTCGCAAGAACACCGACGTAAACCCCCACGACGGCAAGCGGGCAGTCCCGGCTCAAGGCCGAACCGCGTGTGGTCGCTGGAGGCCCCGCTAGACCGTGCACCGCTCAACGCGGCGGCGGACGGGGCGGCGGCAGCGCAAGGCTGACACCGAGCAACGTGAGGAACCCGATGGTTCCGACGTGCTCGGTGTTCGTGTTCCCTGAAAGGAACGCGTCATGGCCCAGCCCGCCAACCGTCATCTCATCGCCAAGATCGCCGTACACGAATCGTGGTCACACACCCCGGACCGCGCCGCACGCACTGCCCCTGCCAGGGCGGCCGCGCTCCTGGCCCGCTTCGAGCGGGAGGTCGACCCTGAAGGCACCCTCCCGCCCGACGAGCGGACCCGGCGCGCCGAGCACAAGCACGCCGCGTACCTCGCCCGGCTCGAACTCGACGCCCTGAAGACGGCCCGTGGGCGTGATCTTCTCGCCGAGGGCGAAGCCGCTGCGGCCGAGCTGACCGCCCTGACCGGTGGCGGTGAGGTCGCATGAGCGCCTTCGACCTCGACGACCCGAGCCGCCGACCCCGCGACATCACACCGACGACGTGGCGGCTCATCCGCTCGGCAGCCGATGATCTGGCATCCACCGCACCCCCGCTCAGCGAGGAGCAGCGGGACACTATCGTCCGGCTGCTCGGTCCCGCAGCGCGTCGCGTGGCCGAGCAGGGGTCGCAGGGCGGCGGTGCGTCATGACCGCCGACACATACGCGGCCCCCGTCCCCGGAAAGGACAAGGGCCGCAGCGATCGGGTGGGCACCGGATCGAGCACCATCGTACCGACCTGCCTCTCCTGCCGTCGGTCCGCCCGGCTCGCCGCCGAGCACCTGCGCAACCGTGGGCTCTGGGGCGACTGGCAGCGTGCCGCGTTCCAGACGTCATGCTCGTCGTCGTGCTCATCCCGGACGGTGAGCTGATGACACCCGATGACACTGACAACTACGTGGAGTCTGTCGAGGACGTGCTCCCGGTGAGCCGCGTCGCTGCGTTCCGCGACGGGTTTGACTGCGGTCGCGCGGTCGGTCGTCACGAGGGGTGGTGCGAGGGGTATGTCGCCGGGTTCGGCGTCGGTGACGAGGTTGCACGGCAAGCCGTCGAGGCCGAGTGGCGCGGACGGATGGTCGTTTCGACCGCGATCGCCCGGCAGATCGCCCAGGCCGGTCCCTACGCGGAGCTTGCCGACCGCCGGGGCGAGCACGACCACGCCCACGCTCAACGCGCGATCCTGCGGGAACGGGGCATCGCATGACGTCCAACGACCCATGGAACGGCGACTACCTGCCTGACGGCACCCTGGTGCCACTGTGGCCGACCGTCAACGACCCGGGTTCACCTGAGGCCGCCGTGGCCGTCGCCGAGCGTGCCGGGGACGACGACGACGGCGCCCTGGTCCTGGACGCCRTCGAGGCGTTCCTGCGCCGGTTCGTCGCCTACCCCTCCGAACACGAGGTCGTCGCGCACGTGCTGTGGATCGTGCACGCGTGGTTCATGGACGTGTGGGACTCGACACCCCGCATCGCGTTCCTGTCGCCCGAGCCGGGGTCGGGCAAGTCCCGGGCATTGGAGGTCACCGAGCCCTTGGTCCCGAGGCCGGTGCAGACGGTCAACGTGTCCCCGGCGTACCTGTTCCGCAAGGTTTCCGACGAGGCGGGTCGCCCGACGGTGCTCGCCGACGAGGTCGACACGTTGTTCGGCCCGAGAGCGAAGGACAACGAGGAGGTCCGGGGCATGTTCAACGCTGGCCACCGCAAAGGGGCCGTCGCCGGCCGCTGTGTCGTGCGCGGCAAGCAGGTATTCACCGAAGAGCTGCCCGCGTACTGCGCGGTCGCGCTCGCCGGGCTCGACGATCTGCCTGACACGATCCAGTCGAGGTCCGTCGTGGTCAGGATGCGCCGCCGCGCCCCAGGCGAGCGTGTCGAGCCGTGGCGGCCCCGCGTGCAGGCGCCCGCCGCCGACGCGCTGCGCGAGCGGATCGCCGAGTGGGCGGACAYGGTCGGCGACGTCATGGGCGCGAGGTGGCCGGACATGCCGGACGGCGTGGAGGACAGGGCGGCCGACGTGTGGGAGGCGCTGCTCCGCGTCGCCGACGTCGCCGGTGGCCGGTGGCCGCAGCGAGCGCGGCTGGCCGCCGTGACCCTCGTCGAGAAGGCGAAGGACACCACGATGACGCTCGGCGTGCAGCTACTCCGGGACCTGCACACCGTGTTCGTCCAGGCGAACACCGGTCGGCTGCGCACCGAGTACGTGCTGACGAAGCTGCACGACCTGGAGGAGTCCCCATGGGGCGACCTGCCCGGCAAGTGGGGCGACGGCGGCAAGCCCTTGGACGCCCGGGGACTGGCGCGACGACTGCGCAGGTACGGCATCCGACCCCAGGTGCAGCGCGACGGGTCCGAGGTGTCCCGGGGGTACGACGCCGCCGACCTGCGCGACGCGTGGGCACGGTACCTGCCGCCCGAGGAGCCCCCCGCGCAACCCCAGGAACCCGCAACAGCCGTTACAGCCGTTACAGGCGTTACGGACGCCGCCGGTGTAACGCCTGCAACGGGTGTAACGCGTTCTCCGGGTGGTTCGGGGGCCACCGCCAACGTCACAACGGCAAGGGGTACACCCGCCCCGTGCCCCGACTGCGGCGAACCGCTCGACGAACCCGGTGCCCTCAACCGGTGCCGACCCAACCACAACCCGAAGGGCTAACACGATGACGAACTACTACGACGACAAGCCCTGGCCGGTCGAGCCATCGACGGCGCCACCCGACATCGTCCGACCCGAGCGCGACCGACCCGACAAGGCCACCGTGCGCGCGATGCTCGCCATGAACGAACACGACGTCGCCCTGGTCGATCACCTGGCCACCGAGGACGTGGACGGCGACCTGTTGGGGATGGTCGAGCTGGCGACCGAGGGCCGGATCGTCACCGACCTGGCCGGGTTGGGCTGGACCGTGGCCGAGTTCGAAGACGACAGCATCACCAAGTAGGAGGACACCATGAGCACCACCGCCACCGCCACCGCCGAGAACGACGAAACGACGACCGCAGTTCCGACCCCGGCGAACGTCCCAGCACACCCGCCAGCCGACCACACCGGCGACGCCGAGCGGGACGACCCGGACCGGCGAGCCAACGCACAGGCCGCCCGCTACCGACGCCAACTGCGCACCGTCGAGGAAGAACGAGACGAGCTGGCCGCACGCCTTCAGGGCATGCAGCGAGCCGAGGTCGAACGAGTCGCCGCCGACCTCCTGGCCCAGCCAGCCGCCCTGTGGGCCACCGGGGTCGACGTCGCCGAGTTCATCGACGAGGACGGGCACGTCGACGCCGACAAGGTCACCGCCGCCGCCCGGGTCGCCGTCGAGGCGCTCGGGCTCGCACACCCACCGAGGACCCCGCTGCCCGACCGGTCCCAGGGCCAAGGGCCGAACGCTCCAATCGGGTCGGCTTGGGTCGCCGCAATGGACCCCCGCCGGGCGTAAAATCGCAGGTAGGACCACGAGGGCAGGCAGCGCCGACCTCGTCAGGTCCGGACAGCCCCAGCGGGGCGACGCAGGCAGCCAGGGTGCCGCCGCGAGACAACCACCGTCTTGCGTCGGCACCTTCGCCGTGTCGGCCCCCGCCCAAGGGGCGTCCCCATGTCTCCGATCACCACACCCGCAGGCCCCAAGGGCCTGTACCCCGACCGCACGTTCCTCGCCCGCGACGTCGTCCCCGACGCGCTCATCTACCTCGTCGCCACCATCGCAGGCAGCATCGAGGGTGACGAGCCTGCCGTCCGCGTGCCCTATGTCGCCGAGGACCCGACCGTCGGGTTCGTCCCCGAGGGCGCCGAGATCACCGTCGACGACCCGACCCTCGACGAGATCGAGGTTCGCACCGGCAAGCTCGCCGTCATCACCCGCATGTCGAACGAGGCCGCGACCTACGGCGACGCCAACCAACTCATCGCCAACAGCCTGTCCCGGGCAGTCACCGTCAAGGGCGACACCGCGTTCCTCTCCAACCCCGCCGTCCCCGGACCGCCCGGACTGCTCAACGTCCCCGGCATCGCGGACGGCGGCACCCTCGGTGCCGACCTCGACGCCGTGCTCGACGCCATCACCGCCGTCGAGGTCAACGGCGGAACCGTGACGAACATCGTCACCGACCCCGCCTCGTGGGGTGTCATCGGGTCCATCAAGGCTCAGACCGGCTCCGCCGTTCCCCTGCTCGGTGCACCCGCCGAGCAGACAGAGCGGCGACTGTACGGAGTGCCGGTCGTCGTCAGCGCGCAGATGCCCCCCGGGAACCTGCTCGTGGTGGACCGCAGCCAGGTCATCGCTGCTGTCGGTCCCGTCAAGCTGGCCACCAGCCCCGACGTGTACTTCACCAGCGACAGCCTCGCGCGGCGCGTCACGTGGCGCATCGGTTGGGGCGTMGTGCGACCCGACCGGCTCGCAAAGGTCTCCGTAACCATCCCGCCGCCCGTCGTGGCGGACGACACCGCGAGGACGACGAGCGAGCGCACCGCACGGCGCACGCAGGGCAGCTCATGACCAGCGCGTGCCCGCTCGACACCCCCTAGGGGCGCCCCCCGGCCCCGTGGAACGAGACCGCCGGAGAGGTGGCTCGCATGTGCGACGAGTTCAGACGCCCAGTTTCCAACCATCGGAGCCGTGATCGACCATGCCCAAGGGTGGAGCCCGCAACCGGTCCGGTCCGCCGCCGGACCCCAACTCGGCGCGGTCCGAGGCACGGGGCTACAAGCTGGCGGCCCTCCCCCCTGAGGGTTACAGGGGGCCGATCCCCGACTTCCCGCTCGTCAATCCGACGACCCGCGAGTACGAGTGGTGGGCGTGGGCCTGGCGTACGCCACAGGCGTGTGCGTGGTCACGGCCGTCCCAGTCGTGGCGCATCCCCATCGTGGGCCAGTGGGTGCGGGTGTTCACGAGGTGCGAGGACCACGGCGCGCCCGCGTCGTTGTTCGGCCAACTGCACCGACTCGGGGACCAGGT
This sequence comes from Cellulomonas sp. P5_C5, assembly GCF_054049655.1. Classification (NCBI taxonomy): domain Bacteria; kingdom Bacillati; phylum Actinomycetota; class Actinomycetes; order Micrococcales; family Cellulomonadaceae; genus Cellulomonas; species Cellulomonas sp. P5_C5. Next base: position 14,201 of record NZ_JBFULY010000044.1, read on the forward strand.
GGGCCTCACCACGGCGGGCATGCACGAGTTGGGGTGGACCGTGGCGGTGGACGAACTGGCCGAGCGTCGGAAGCCCCCGGCACCGGCTGGCCCGGTCTACAACCCCAGGCAGGAGTACCGGTATGAGAGCGACGACTGACGAGGGTTACCGCCGGGACCGGCCCTCAGTCAGTCCGCGACCGGTGCACGATCCACCTGCGCGCCATCGATCCACCGAGCGAGCAAACTGAACGCAGCAAGTGCCTCGATGGCTTCAAGATCGCCGATCTGGTGCTGCTCGCTGTCGACGTGGTTGAGAGTGTTCCGGATCGCCGAGTACAGCCCCTGCCCCAAACTTGATGCACCGACGTGCCGATCCTTGAACAGCATTGGGTTGGTCCGGTCGCACAGGCGTAGCCGAGGCCGCCCCGGCACGGGGTCGTCGGTGCTGAACGCCTCTCTGATCAACTGGCCCTCACCTATGTCGTGTCGGTCCAGCTTTCGCTGAGTTCGCGAGGTCACGTTGATGCCTGCCGCCCAGAGCGCGGCGTCGTGGTTGCCGCTCGTCCAGTGAGGGCGCGCCGCGTCCCAAACCCAGGGATGCATGGCATCGGCCTCGATCATGGGCGGCGGCTCGTCGAGTCCAAGGCGCTCACGGACTTCGTCACCCTCGGTCAGCTCCCAGATCAACTGGCGAACCGAGTCAGCACCCAACCACCGCTGAGGCTCTCGGTAGGTCGCCTGCGCGATGGCACGGACGACGTGGTTGATGTTCGCGCGCTCCTCGACGGAGCCGCGCATGGCCGACTTGCGGTGCGTCGTCACCTTCTCGGGCGGCAACGGCACGCGTTCGTGGAGCCATAGGTAATGGTTCAACTGAGAGAGCGACCATTCCACGTCCACGAACGCAGAGTACGGCGGGCGGATGCAGCTCTACGCCAGGGCGGGCTGGCCGCGTGTCCGTCATCACCCGTCCATGAACACCGGACACCCGATACGTTCCCGACATGACGACTACCACGGACGCAGCCACGCCAGGCGATACCGCCCGGACCATCCTCCAAGCGCTCACCGCCCTCAACGTCGGCAACGAACGACGGCCGTTCGACTCTGAGCCACCTGCGTGGCTGCGGCAACTGATCGGGCACGTCGTCCTGCTTACAACCGGATCACCCCTCCGCTACATCGCTGGCAAGCGCGATGGTGCCAGGGCCGATGTCGTCGTCTACACGGACGACCTCGTGATTACAGCCGTCGTCGCAGATGTACCTGCGAACACCCTCCACACCGCCGAAGAAATCACGGCGCTCGCGTTCCCCCGACGGACGCTCACCGCCGTCGCCGTCGCCGTCGAAGCACCCTGGTACACCCCGCTCGACTCAGACGACCAACCGGAGGAGGTCTCCCTCACCCTCACCTACGCCGAGCAGGAGACGCTCCGGTTGCCACTCAACCCCGACGCTCCGAGCGAGCGGCGCGCCCTGCTCGCGCTCCGCCCGTCGCTGCTTTCKGACCTCGCCACTGCCTGACCCGCCAGGCTGGCCCGCGACGTCGAGCGGGTCGGCTTGATCCGTTTCGTTCCGGAGACTTCGAGTGGCCCGTTTCCGAACGAGGTCAGGCCGAGGGCCTGACGGCTTCCAGAGCGTCGACGATCTTGCCCGCCCACCGCACCACCTTCGACAGCACTTCAACCAGCGGACCGCCGACGTAGTCGTCGCCGTCCGCGATCCAGAGGCTGGGCTTGGACACGCCAAACCAGCCCTCCGGGGCGACGTAGTCCTCCGACACATCTTGGATGCTCAGCACGACGGGAGGTTGGGAATCGTCGAGAGCATCCGGCTGGTGCCAGGTCACCTGGCGGTTCTCGATGCCCTCGAACACCTGAATTTGCATGGTCGTGCTCCAGGGCTGGATCGCCACGATGGAGCGGTGCTTGCTGACCACGTCGAGGCGGTGGAGCACCTGAGTGGTGCTGTTCTTGAACGTGTTCGGCGGCGGCTGGTGGTACGGCTGGTACCTGTCCACCACCGCCCAAACGCTAGAACTGGTCCCCGCGATGCTTGCAGAGAGGCTGGTGTCCTTGCGTTCCGGCAGGACCGGGAAGGCTTGCTTCTTGAGCTGCCCGCCTTCGTCGGCGACCAGTTGCCAGATCGCGTGGTCGAGAGCGGACCGAGCGTGGTGGAGAACGTCGTCGACTGCCAAGAGCAGCCCACCGGACACAGGCGCTAGCCCTTCCATCCGCACGACCAGGTCGTGCTTCAACGGGTTGTCCGCTTCCTCGACCGAGACGACGAGTCGCGGGTCGGACGACTCCATCCAGTTCTGGGCTTCGAGTTCGACAACGTCGCGCAGTTCCTGCGCCCGTCCTATTTTCAGTCGAGCGGAGCCGAAGCCGTCCATCCCCGAAGGATGCCCGGTTCGCGGCCCGCGTGTGGCTGGACCGGTCGCCACAGCCCGGGTGAATCCGCTGGCGTGAGGTATCTCTAACGAACAGTGGTGGGCGAGTTGATCCAGATCTCCTCGACCTCCGGGTCGTCGAGGTACTTCTGCAGCGGACCGAGCCCAGCCACAGCGTCGACGACGGACTTGTGCGCGGCCGCGGCGTCGACCAGGGGCGGGACCGCGCCGACGACCGAGCGCTCGTCGTAGTCGGCGATCGCGTCCGTGACGAGCGCGAGGACGCCGGGACGGTCCCGTACGGGGTCGAGCCCTCGCCGCCGGATCAGCTCACGGACCTCGGTCTCGAGGATCGCCACACCGTCCACGGTGCTCCTCCTCGGTCTGTGTCACAGGTGCCCGGTTCATCCGTCATGTCCGGGTTGCACGCTGGCGGGAACCCTAGGGGACATCGCGGGGGTGACACATCCCGCTGTCCACAGACAGGACGCACCGAAGATCAGGACCTTCGGCCCAGGCCCGGAGCAATCGCCCTTGCCAGACTTGTCGGGACATCGCCATCCGGGTCCGGCCCGGGGTCCCAGCGCTCCGCGAGCGCCCTTGGCGGCACCGCCACCCCGCACCACCACCCCGAGGACTCCCCCATGCTTGCCCGCACGCTCGCCGCCGCCGCGATCATGGCCACGCTCGTCCTCCTGCCCACCGCCGCGTACGCGGGCTCCGACGGATCGACGTCGGGCACGGTCACGGCCGCCGGCCACGAGCGACCCGTCGGCGTCGGCACCACGGAGCTGCTCCCGTCGGACGGCTCCGCCGGGAGGTCCTCTGCGGCGCTCGCCACGGACCTGCTCGTGGAGAGCAAGGACCTCACGACCGAGGTCGCGTCCACGGGTGTCCCCTCGCGCTCCTTCGTCGTGGCGGGTCTCGCCGCGCTCGTCGCCTGCACGGCTGTGCTGGTGCTGGTCGGCCGCCGGGACGACGACGAGACCGAGGGCTGAACGCGGCCGGACACGTGGCCCGGTCCTCCGGGTCGCCCGTCGCGCCCGCTAGCGTGTGAGCGTGTCCACGACTCTCACCACGCCCCTGCCGACCGGCCGCCAGCACATCCTCGAGCTGGGGGGCCAGCGTGCGGTCGTCGCGGCCGTCGGCGCGAGCCTGCGCGAGTACACGGTCGACGGCCGGGACGTCGTCCTGCCGTTCGACGAGACGGAGATCGCGCCCGCCTTCTCGGGTGCCGTGCTCGCCCCGTGGCCCAACCGGCTGCGTGACGGCGTGTACTCGTACGACGGGCACGAGCTCGAGGTCCCGCTCACGGAGCACCTCCGGCACACCGCTCTGCACGGCCTCGTGGCACAGACGACCTTCGAGACGACGGACGCGACGGACTCGTCCGTGACGCTCGAGCACGTCATCGTCCCGACCCACGGGTACCCCTGGCCGGTGCGGGTACGCCTCACGTACGCGCTGACCGGCGCCGGTCTGCACGTGACGGCGGAGGGCATGAACCTCGGCGTGACGACGGCGCCCTACGGCATCGGGTTCCACCCGTGGCTGTCACCCGGCGACGGCCACGTCGACGACTGCACCCTGCAGGTCGACGCGTCGCGGCACGTGACCGTCGACGACCGGCTCCTCCCGACCGGCACGGAGCGCGTGTCGGGCGACAGCGACCTGAGGTCCGCGCGCCTGCTGCGTGGGCTGGACCTGGACGACGCGTGGACCGAGGTCGTCCGGGACGCCGACGGGCTGTCCTGGATCCGGCTGGGCTGCCCCGACGGGCGCACGGTCGCCCTGTGGGCGGATGCTGCGACCCAGGCCTGGCAGGTGTGCACGGGCGACACGGTCGCGCAGATCGCCCGTCGTGGGGTGGCGGCGGAGCCGATGACCTGCGTCGCGGACGCGTTCCGTACGGGGGCCGACCTCGTGCACCTGGCACCGGGCGCCAGCCACACGATCACCTGGGGACTGTCGCTCCTCTGAGCGGGCGACGGCCGGGGTCGTGGAGCGGCTCAGCCGTCGTAGTACTCGCCGTCGGCCTGGACGCCCTTGGTGAACTCCCAGTGCCAGCGCTCGTACGGTCCGCTGCCGCCCGGCTGCGCCCACGCGGGGTTCTCCCAGCCGTAGGTCGGCGCGTTCTCGGTGATCCAGTTCCACTTCGTGCCGGACGTCTGGTCCTGGCAGAGGTCGACGGCGAGGCCCCAGCCGTGGTTGCTCTTGCCGGGTACGGCGGCGAGGCCGCCCTTCTGCGCCTTGACGGCCCGCTGCGCGGCCAGCGTGCGGTAGCCGCCGCTGATGCACAGGTCGCCGCCGAACCGGGCGGCGAACGCCAGGTTGAACTCCGCGAGGGACACGGCCGCGTCCGCGCGCAGCTGCGTGTGGTTGTCCCACAGGTTGCACAGGTCCGAGGTCTTGAGCAGCCCGTTCTGGCCGGCGGGGCGCATCGACCCGTCGCACCCGGGGAGCGCGGACCGGACGTCCGTCCGGCTGGCGTCGATCATGCCGCGGGCCTGGAGGGCGCCGTCGGTCGCCATGAGCGACGTCGGGGGCAGCGCGGACAGCGACGAGCCGGCCAGCGCAGAGACGGTGGTGGGGAGCGTCGAGTCGGCGAGGGCGTCGGACCCGAAGGCCACCGAGCTGGGGACGAGCCCCTGGCTGACCGGGATGACGACCGTGATGCCCGCCAGGACGCCGAGGACGCTCAGCCGCGCGGCGGCACGGGTGGGCTTGCGGGAGCGACGGCTGATGGTCCCGTGCGGTGTCACCTCGAGCTCGAGCTCGGGCACCGACTCGATCAGCTCGGGCGCGGCGACTGCCGGTGCGGCGGCTGCCGGCTCCAGGCGCAGCGCGGTCGTGGGCAGAGCGCGGGGCGAGGCGTTGGCCGCGGCGAGCCGGACCGACGTCGGCACCGTCGGCGCGGCGACCGGCCGCTGCGCAGGGGCCGCGGGCGACTCGATCCGTGCCGGCAACGTGGGGAGCGGCACCGGAGCATGGGAGGCGCTGAAGGGCGCCGTGGCCGGCGACCACCGCTGGGCGGGCGCCGTGGATGCCGATGCGGCCGCCGGAGCAGAAGGCCGAGCCTGCGGCGGGGCGGTGGGCGAGGCCGGGCGAGGCTGGGACGGCATCGTCGGCGAGGCCGACCGGACCTGCGACGACGACGTCGGCGACGCGGGGTGAGACTGCGGTCCGGCGGACCATGCGGAGCGTGTCTGCGACGAGGGCGCAGATCGCGGCAGCGCCTCGGTGGCCGGTGCGGCCGACCGCGGTGCTGCGGGTCCGTTGTGCGCCCAGGTCGGCACGTGGTGCGCGGCCGAGGACGCAGGGTCCTGACTCGTGCCGGCCGCCGGGGTGGTGGACTCGGACTCGGACCGGCGCTGGGCCTCACGGAGGCTGCGACGGGTCGGGGGTGCCGTCACGGGCTCCTCGCTGTGCGACCCCACGACACCTCCAGTCCGTTCACGCGTCTCTGGTCTGCCGCGACGTCATCGTCGGGTGCGCTGCGGGCGACCCGGCGACTTGCGGTCACGAAACCATAACGGCTCGTAGACGCGCTTCCAACCCTCTGGACGCCCGTCCAGTCCAGAGATCGGACATTCCGGACGACACGCGGTGCGACACGCCGATGGCGCGCACGTGATCGCCACATCGGACCAACGATCAGGACAGCTGGCCGCGCTGCATGGCGTCGCGCACCTCGCCCACGAGCTCCTCGAGGATGTCCTCGAGGAACACGACACCGACGGTCCGACCGTCCTCGTCGACCCGCGCCAGGTGAGCACCCGACCGCTGCATGGCCGCGAGCGCGTCCTCGACCTCGTCCTGCGGGCCGACCACCGCGAGCGCCCGCACGCGCCACGGCGGGACGGGCAGGGTGCGCGCGGCCCCGTCGGCGTACAGGACGTCCTTCAGGTGCAGGTACCCCGTCGGCACTCCCGCGTCGTCGACCACCGGGAACCGGCTGAACCCGGTCCGGGCGACCAGCCGCTCGACGTCCTCCGGCGTGCTGCCGTCGCCGACGGTCACCAGGGCGCCGGTCCTGATCATGACGTCGGCGGCGGTGCGGTCCGAGAACTCCAGGGCACCGGCCAGCAGCCCCTGCTCGTCGTCGAGGAGGCCTTCCGCCTGGGAGCGCTCGACGATGGACTGGACCTCCTGCGCCGTGAAGGCGGAGGCGACCTCGTCCTTGGGCTCCACGCCGAACAGCCGCAGGGTGTGGTTGGCGATCCAGTTCAGCGCCGCGATGAGCGGCCGCACGACCCGGGCGACCCAGACCAGCGGCGGACCGAAGAGCAGGACCGCGCGGTCGGGACCCGCGACGGCAAGGTTCTTGGGCACCATCTCGCCGAGCACGACGTGCAGGTAGACGACGATCGCGAGCGCGACGACGAACGAGATCGGGTGCGTGAGGCTCTCGCTGACGCCGAGCGCGTGCAGCGGCCCCTCGATGAGGTGGGCGATCGCAGGCTCGGCGACGACGCCGAGGCTCGTCGAGCACACGGTGATGCCGAGCTGGGCGCACGCGAGCATGAGCGAGACGTTCTCCATCGCCCACAGGACGGTGGTGGCGCGCCGGTCGCCCTCCCGGGCCAGCGGCTCGATGGCGCTGCGTCGGGCGGAGATGATGGCGAACTCGGCGCCGACGAAGAACGCGTTCGCGGCGAGCAGGAGGGCGCCGAGGACGAGCGCGAGGGTCGAGCTCATGACTCCTCCTCGTCGTCGGTCTCGACCGCGCGCACGCGCACGCGCTCGACGCGACGGCCCGCCATGGCCTCGACCTGCAGGAGGACCCGGTCGACGACGATCTCGTCGCCGGTGCTCGGGATCCGCCCGAGCTCGGACATCAGCAGCCCGCCGAGGGTCTCGTAGGGGCCGTCCGCGGGGACGTGCAGCCCGGTGACCTCCGCCAGCTCGTCGGGGCGCAGCACACCTGGCAGCAGCCAGGAGCCGTCGGCCGAGCGGGTGGTGGAGGCGCGTCGGCGGTCGTGCTCGTCGGCGACGTCCCCGACGAGCTCCTCGACGACGTCCTCGAGCGTGACCACCCCGGAGGTGCCGCCGTACTCGTCGACGACGACGGCCATCTGCAGGCCCAGCTCGCGCAGCTCGACCAGCAGGGGCCCCAGGTGCACGGTCTCGGGCACGCGCGGCGCCTCGACCATGAGGGCGGCCGCCGGCACGTCGGCCCGGCGCTCGTACGGGACCCCGATCGCCCGGCGCAGGTGCACCAGGCCGACGATGTCGTCGCTCGAGTCCCCGATGACGGGGAACCGGGAGTGCCCCGTGCGGCGGGCCAGGTCGACGACGTCGGCCGCCGACTCCTCTCGGCGCAGGACGACGAGCCGCAACCGGTCGGTCATCACGTCGACCGCGGTGAGCTCGGTGAACTCGATCGAGTTGGTGAGCAGCGTCGCGGTGGACTCGTCGAGCGTGCCGACCTCCGCCGAGCGGCGCACCAGCGCGGCGAGCTCCTGCGGGGACCGGCCGCCGGACAGCTCCTCGCGCGGCTCGACCCCGAAGCTGCGCAGCAGCTTGTTGGCGCTGCCGTTGAACGCGACGATCAGCGGGCGCAGCGCGATGGTGAAGCCGCGCTGCAGCGGCGCGACCATGCGAGCGGTGGGCAGGGGGCGGCTGATCGCGAGGTTCTTCGGGATGAGCTCGCCCACGACCATCGAGAAGCCGTTGACCAGGATGATCGCCAGGATCCCCGCGACGATGCCGCCGATCACCTGACCGAGCACGGACTCCTCGAGCGGCAGGCGCAGCAGACGCACGACGGCGGGCTGGGTGGTGTACCCGAGCAGGACCGTGGTGAGCGTGATGCCGAGCTGCGCCCCGGAGAGCTCGGTGGAGAGCTTGCGCAGGGCCTTGAGGACGGACTGGCCGCGGCGGTCGTCGGGCGCGGTCTGGCCCTCGACCAGTCCCGGGTCGAGCGTCACGAGCGAGAACTCGCTGGCGACGAACACCGCGGTGCCGAGCGTGAGGAGCACGCCCAGGCCGACCAGGAGCCACTCGATCACCACGCCGCACCGCCTGGCGTACGACGAGCGCCGACCCTCGGGTCGGCGCTGGTGATCACGGAGGAGAATGATGAGTAAGGGCAGAGGTGGCCGGCACAATCTCCCCCGGGCTCATCGGCCCGGGAGTGACGCCGGCAGCGACTTGAGCTGCTCATGGTGGGGACGATCATACGGGCGACTGCACGTCTTCACACGGCCCGACCATCAACAGAGCGTCATACCAGTCTCCCTGTGCCACCCTGGCGACATGGCGAACGTGAGCGGTGGGCCGACGACGGCGGCCGGCGGAGCTGCCGGCACMACGGTCCTGGTGGTGGAGGACGAACCGGCGATCGCCCAGGCGATCGTGCACCGGCTCTCCGCGGAGGGCTGGACCGTCGAGGCGGTCGGCGACGGGCTGGCTGGTGTCAGCGCCGCGTCGCGCCTGCGACCGGACGTCGTGGTGCTCGACGTGATGCTCCCGGGCATCGACGGGCTGGAGGTGTGCCGACGGATCCAGGCCGAGCGGCCCGTCCCCGTGCTGATGCTCACCGCGCGCGACGACGAGACGGACATGCTGATCGGCCTCGGCGTCKGCGCCGACGACTACATGACGAAGCCGTTCTCGATGCGCGAGCTGGTGGCCCGCACCAAGGCCCTGCTGCGCCGCACCGAGCGGGCGACGCGGGCCGCCGAGATGGCGTCCGCCGAGCAGCCCGACCCCCCGCTCGTGCTGGGCGACGTCACGGTCGACCGCGCCCAGCGGCGCGTGCTGCGCGGGGACACCGAGGTGCACCTCACCCCGACGGAGTTCGACCTCCTGCTCGCGCTGGCGGCGACCCCCCGCACGGTCCTGACGCGGGAGCGCCTTCTCGCGGAGGTCTGGGACTGGGTCGACGCGAGCGGGACCCGCACGGTCGACTCCCACATCAAGGCGCTGCGCCGCAAGCTGGGCCCCGACCTGATCCGCACGGTGCACGGTGTCGGGTACGCGTTCGAGCCGAGCGACGGGACCACCGGTGCCGACGGTCCCAGCGGGGCGAGCGTCCCCGAAGGCGCGTGAACGCACCCCGGCACGTTCGCGGCGAGTTCGTCCGCTCGCGGCTCCCGGACGTCCGGCCGCTCGACCGCMTGAGCTCGATCAAGATCAAGCTGGGCGTCCTCGTGGCGGCCACCGTCACGGCAGCCGCGTTCATCACGTGGCTGGGGCTGTACAACCACCTGGGTCCGTCGCGCACGCTGCCGATCGCGGTCGGCGGGTCCCTCATCGTCACGCAGCTCCTGGCCCGCGGCATGACCTCGCCGCTGCGGGAGATGACGTACGCGGCCCGGCGGATGGCCGCGGGCGACTACAGCCGCCGGGTCCAGGCGACCAGCCTGGACGAGGTGGGCCAGCTGGCCGACGCGTTCAACACCATGGCCGACGACCTCCAGCAGGCGGACGTGTTCCGTCGCGAGCTCATCGCCAACGTCTCCCACGAGCTGCGCACCCCGGTGACCGCCCTGCAGGCCCAGCTCGAGAACATCGTCGACGGTGTCACGGAGGCGGACCCGGCGACGATGCAGGCTGCGCTGGCGCAGACGGAGCGGCTCGGCCGGCTGGTCACCTATCTCCTGGACCTGTCCCGGCTGGAGGCGGGTGACGTCCCGCTCGAGATCGCCGACGTGCGGCTGCAGGACTTCCTGGAGGAGGCGGCCGAGGGCGCGATGCTCGTCGGCGCCGCCAAGCGGCTGACGTTCCCCGTCGTCGTCGAGCCGGCGGACCTCACCGTCCCGGCCGACCCGGACCGCCTGCACCAGGTCGTCGCGAACCTCCTGCACAACGCGGTACGGCACTCCCCCGCCGACGACGAGGTACGGCTCGAGGCGCGGCTGGTGGGCACGGACGTCCGCATCGACGTGGTCGACCACGGCCCCGGGATCTCCCGCGAGCAGCGGCCGCACGTGTTCGAGCGCTTCGTCCGGGGCAACAACCCGGCGGTCACCGGTCAGGTGTCGACGGGCGGCACCGGCCTGGGCCTGGCGATCGTCCGCTGGGCGGTCGAGCTGCACGGCGGGCGGATCGAGGTCGCGGACACGGACGTCGGCTGCACCATGCGCGTGACCCTGCCCACGGGAACCCGGCGAACCTCCTGACCGTGTTGTTCTACTCGCGCTAGAACACTAGGCTCGGGGGCCATGACGACCGACGGCACGATCCTCGTCGAGCACCTCTCCAAGTCCTTCGGCCCGGTCCGCGCGGTGGACGACCTCTCGTTCCAGGTCGCCCCCGGGCGCGTCACCGGCTTCCTCGGACCGAACGGGGCCGGCAAGACGACCACGCTGCGGATGCTGCTCGGCCTGGTCCGCCCCACGTCAGGCACCGCCACGATCGGCGGACAGACCTACGACCAGATCCGCCGGCCGCTGCGCACCGTCGGTGCCGCGCTGGAGGCCGCCAGCTTCCACCCGGGGCGGACGGCGCTCGACCACCTGCGGCTCTACACCCCGCAGGTCGGCGTCCCCGACGCGCGCGCCGGCGAGGTGCTCGAGCTCGTCGGGCTGACCGCCGCGGCTGACCGCCGCGTCGGCGGCTTCTCCCTCGGCATGCGCCAGCGCCTCGCGCTGGCGACGACCCTGCTGGGCGACCCTCGGGTGCTGCTGCTCGACGAGCCCGCCAACGGCCTCGACCCGGAGGGCATCCGCTGGCTGCGCGGGTTCCTGCGCATGCTCGCCGCCGAGGGGCGGACCGTGCTGGTCTCGAGCCACGTCCTGTCCGAGGTCGAGCAGACGGTCGACGACGTCGTCATCATCGCCCGCGGCCGCCTCGCGCACGCCTCGTCGCTGCCCGACCTCGCCCGCATGGCCCGCGTGCAGGTCCGCGCGGTCTCCCCCGACGCCGACGGTCTCGCCGCCCTCGTCGAGCGGTCCGCGTGGACGCGCACCGACGCCGGAGACCCGCGGGTGGCCGACCTCTGGGACGTCGACGCCGCCACCGTCGGCGCGGCCGCGTTCGCCGCGGGCGTCGAGCTGCACGAGCTGACCAGCCGGGACCCCGGCCTGGAAGGGCTCTTCCTCCAGCTCGTCGGCGCGGTCGACGGCGGACGGGTGGCTGCCTGATGCGCGCCGCCCTGGTCACCGAGTACCGCAAGCTCGTCACGACGCGGCTGTGGTGGATCCTCCTGCTCTGCATGGCCGTCTACATGGCCTTCCTCGCTGCCGTCATCGGCTGGGGCGTCTCGCAGGGGCGCGCGATGGGCAGCCCCGGGAGCGGGGACGAGCTCGCCCTGGCGCCCGACGCCGTGGTGCGCACCGTGTACACGATCGCCGTGACGTTCGGCTACCTGTTCCCGCTGCTGGTCGGCGCACTGGCGGTCGCCTCCGAGTTCCGCCACCAGACCATCACCCCGACCCTGCTGGCCGAGCCGCGCCGGACGGTCCTGGTGTCCGCGAAGGTGATCTCAGCCGGCGTGCTGGGCCTGGTCTTCGGCATCGTCGGCACCCTCGCCGCCGTGGGCGCGGGGGCGGTCGTCCTGACCCTTCTCGACCAGCCGACCTTCCTCGACCAGTCCTCGACCTGGCGGTCGATCGCCCTGTCCGCGCTCGCGCTGGCCCTGTGGGCAGTCGTCGGGGTCGGGTTCGGCTCCGTGCTCACCAACCAGGTCGCCGTCATCGTCGTCGTCCTCGCGTTCACGCAGTTCGTGGAGCCGGTGCTGCGCTTCGTGCTGGCGCTGACCAGCTGGGGTGGGGACATCGCCGCATACCTCCCGGGCGCCGCGGGCGAGGCGATCGCCGGCGGCAGCTTCTTCTCGGAGAGCGGCGTCGGATCGCTGCTCGAGTGGTGGCAGGGAGCCCTGGTGCTGCTCGCGTACGGGCTCGGGCTGGCAGCGATCGGGCGCGTCACGACGTTCCGACGGGACATCACCTGAGAGTCGTCTGAGGGCTGTCGGCGGCCCAGCACAAGCATGACCTCGCAGGGCTGCCGACGACCTCGCCTTGAGGGGCGGCGAACTGCCACGTTGCCCCCTGTTGACCCGCGTGTGCTGACCAGGTGAAGACGCCTGTGGATCCGTCCCGAACAGCCGTCCTGAGGCCGGTCACCGGGCGCGGAGGCCGTAGTGTTGTCATCAACAGAAGTAGCAGTCGGACTAGCAGAGGCGCGGTCACGAACCGCAGCGGAAGTGGGCGATCCCAGCGTGACCCAGATGGCGGATCCTGACTCGACGCGTGCCGTTTTCGGTGCCAACGAGTGGCTCGTGGACGAGCTGTTCGAGCAGTACCAGCGGGACAAGAACTCGGTCGACCCGGCCTGGTGGGACTTCTTCGAGGGCTACAAGCCCGAGG
>NZ_JBFULY010000045.1:0-19167 GCF_054049655.1 Cellulomonas sp. P5_C5
CGCCCGCGCAGGTCGCGCCGTGAAGAAGCTCAGCTCGCCGTGGACGTCCCTGGTCGCGATCCTCATCGCGATCGTCTGGACCGTCCCCACGTTCGGTCTGCTGGTMACGTCCTTCCGACCGAAGTCCGAGATCCGGACGTCGGGCTGGTGGACCCTGCCCTGGAACCCGGGCCTGACCCTGGACAACTACCAGGAGGCCCTCTTCGGGTCGTCGACGAGCCTGATCACGTACTTCGTGAACTCCGTCGTCATCACGCTGCCCGCGGTGATCATCCCGATCTCGCTGGCGCTGCTGGCGGCGTACGCGCTGGCGTGGGTGGACTTCAAGGGCCGCGCGATCCTGTTCGTCGCGATCTTCGCGCTCCAGGTGGTGCCCATCCAGGTCACCCTCATCCCGCTGCTGTCGCAGTACGTGAGCTGGGGCATCGCGGGGTCGTTCTGGGTGATCTGGCTGTCGCACTCGATCTTCGCGCTGCCGCTGGCCATCTACATCCTGCACAACTTCATGAAGGACATCCCGCCGTCGCTGGTCGAGGCCGCGCGGATGGACGGCGCCGGGCACGTGAAGATCTTCTTCCAGGTGCTCATGCCGCTGCTCACCCCCGCGATCGCGTCCTTCGCGATCTTCCAGTTCCTGTGGGTGTGGAACGACCTGCTGGTGGCTCTCACGTTCGCCGGCGGGTCCACGGACGTCGCCCCGCTGACGGTGCGGGTGGCGGAGCTGAGCGGGACGCGCGGGTCGCAGTGGCAGCTCCTGTCCGCGGGTGCGTTCGTCGCCMTCGTCGTGCCCCTGGTCGTGTTCCTGTCGCTCCAGCGGTACTTCGTGCGCGGCCTGATGGCGGGGTCGGTCAAGGGGTAGCCCTAGCCTGAGGCGGTGCCCGCACCTCTCCTCTTCGTCGTCTCCGGACTGACGCAGTACCTCGGTGCGGCGCTCGCCGTCGGGATCTTCGGCACCATCGCGGCAGCCTCCGTGGCGTGGCTGCGCATCGCGGTCTCGGCGGTCGTGCTCGTCGTCTGGCAGCGCCCGTGGCGGTCCCGGTGGCACCTGCCGGACCTGCGCGTCGCGGTCGTGTTCGGTGTGGTGCTGGCGCTGATGAACGTGGCGTTCTACATCGCCATCGACCACCTGCCGCTCGGCACCGCCGTCGCGATCGAGTTCCTCGGACCGGTGGCGGTCGCGGCCGTGACCGGGCGCGGCTGGCGCGACCGGGTGGGCATCGGCGTCGCCGCCGTCGGGGTCGTGCTCCTGGCCGGGGTGAGCCTGGAGACCGGGCCCGACGCGGTGGTCGGGCTCGTGGCGATCCTCGTCTCCGCGGCGTGCTGGGCGGCCTACATCCTGCTCGGCCGGCGCGTGGCGCACGCGGCGAACGGCGGGATCACCGGGCTGTCCGTCGCGATGGCGGCCGGCGCGGTCGTGTTCGCACCGTTCCTGATCGCTGGCGCGGCACCCGTGCTGCACGACGCCCGGCTCGCGGCGCTCGTCGTCGCGATCGCCGTGTGCTCGTCGGTGGTCCCGTACGCGCTCGAGCAGGTCGTGCTGCGGCGGGTGCGGGCGGCGACCTTCGCGGTGCTGCTCGCGATGCTCCCGGCGACCGCCGCGGTGGTCGGTGCCGTGGTCCTCCAGCAGGTGCCGCACGGACTCGAGATCGTCGGCCTGCTGCTCGTCTCCGCCGCCATCGTGCTCACCGGCCTCGACCGCGAGGAACCACCGACGACCGAGGCGCCGCCGCCCGCGTAGCGGGTGGGTCTAGAGGTACTGCCCGGTGGACGGGTCGGCGCCGTCCGCGCGCGGGGCCTGGACACCCGGGCCACCCTGCATCGGCCCGGCTGGCAGCTGCCGGCGCATCCCGGCCAGCTGGCCCTGCGCCGCCACCTGCTGGGCCACCAGCGCGGTCTGGATCCCGTGGAACAGCCCCTCCAGCCAACCGACCAGCTGCGCCTGCGCGATCCGGAGCTCGGCGTCGGACGGCGCCTGGTCCTCGACGAACGGCAGCGTGATCCGGTGCAGCTCCGCGACGAGCTCCGGCGACAGGCCCTCCTCGAGCTCGGCCAGGGACCGCTCGTGGATCTCCGCCAGCCGGGCGCGCGCCGCGTCGTCGAGGGGTGCGCTGCGGACCTCGTCGAGGAGCTGCTTGATCATCGTGCCGATGCGCATGACCTTCGCGGGCTGGCCGACGAGCGAGGTGATGTCCTCGGGCTCGTCGTCGTCGGGCACGGGGTCGAGCACCTCCACGCGCGGCTTGTCGTCGGTGCGTGACGCCGCCCCGTCCTGCGCGTCGGTGCCGGGGTCGAGCACCTCCAGTCGCGGCTCGTCGGCGGTCGGGGCGTCCTGCGCGGCGTTGTCGGTCACCCGGGCATTCTCACCGACGGAGGTGCCCCGCGCAGCCCCTCCCGTCGGCTGGCTAGGGTGTGCGCCATGGCCTGGCTCACCACACCTGCGCACGCCCGCTGGCTCGAGGACGAGACGGACCGGCTCCTCGAGTTCGGCCGCGCCTCGGTGGTCCCCGGAGGCTTCGCGCGCCAGGACGAGGCGGGGGCCGCGGTCGACGGACCGCTGGAGCTCTGGATCGCGTGCCGGATGACGCACGTCTACTCGATCGGCCACCTGCTGGGCCGCCCGGGCTCCGCCGCCCTCGTCGACCACGGCGTCGCCGCGCTCACGGGTGCCTTCCACGACGCCGAGCACGGCGGCTGGTTCGCCGAGGTCGAGCGCGACGGCACCCCGCGGGACACCGACAAGGCCGCGTACCCGCACGCGTTCGTCATCCTCGCCGCCTCCAGCGCGACCGCCGCCGGCCGGCCGGGCGCCCGCGCCCTGCTCGACGACGCGCTCGCCGTCTCCGAGCAGCGGTTCTGGGACGACGAGGTCGGCATGGCCGTCGAGCAGTGGGACCGGACCTTCACGACGCTCGACTCCTACCGCGGCGTCAACGCGAACATGCACACCGTCGAGGCGTACCTCGCGGCGGCGGACGTGACGGGAGACCGCGTCTGGCTCGACCGTGCGCTGCGGATCGTCGAGCGCGTCGTGCACGGCTGGGCCGCGGGCAACTCGTGGCGCATCCCCGAGCACTTCGACACCTCCTGGGAGCCGGACCTGGAGTACAACGTCGACACCCCGGCGCACCCGTTCCGTCCCTACGGCGCGACCATCGGCCACTGGCTGGAGTGGGCCCGCCTGTCCCTGCACGCCCGCGCCGCGATCACCGCCCGCGGCGACGTCGCACCGGCCTGGATGCTCGAGGACGCGGTCGAGCTGTTCGACGCCTCCGTGCGCGAGGGCTGGGACGTCGACGGCGCCCCCGGGTTCGTGTACACGGTCGACTGGTCCGGCAACCCCGTCGTGCGCGAGCGGATGCACTGGGTGGCCGCCGAGGGCGTCGCCGCCGCGGCCGCGCTGCACGCCGCGACGGGCGAGGCCCGGTTCGACGACGCCTACACGCAGTGGTGGGAGTACATCGGCGCGCACCACCTGGACCGGGTCGGCGGGTCGTGGTGGCACGAGCTCGGCACCGACAACCAGGTGTCACGCACGGTCTGGGCCGGCAAGGCCGACCTCTACCACGCGGTCCAGGCGACGCTCATCCCGCGCCTGCCGCTGACCCCGGTGATCGCCCCGGCCCTGGCCGCCGGCCTCCTGGACTGACCCCGCCCCGTCGCGGACGTCCGAGGAAGTGGCTGCTGGGACGACCACATCCTCGGACGCAGCGGTGAGTCCCGCGTTACGTCCGAGGAAGTGGCTGCCCCGGCGACCAGATCCTCGGACGTTCGCGTAGGGATCAGGGGATCAGGAGGACCTTGCCGAAGGCCTCGCCCGACTCCAGGAGGCGGTGCGCGGCGGCGGCCTGGTCGAAGCCGAGGCGGGCGTGCACCACCGGGCGCACCCACCGGTCCTCGACGAACGGCCACGCGTGCCGACGGACGCCGTCCATGATCGCGACCTTCTGCTCGAGCGGTCGCGACCGCAGCATGGTGCCCAGGACGCTCGCCCGCTTCGCCATCAGTACAGACAGGTCGAGCTCGCCGCGTCGCCCCTGCTGCAGCCCGATGACCACGAGGCGACCGTCGTCGGCGAGCATCGCCAGGTTGTCCGCCAGCCCGCCGCCGCCCAGGACGTCGAGAACGACGTCGGCCCCCCGTCCGCCCGTCGCCTCCCGCAGCCGGTCCACGAGGTCGGGCTCCCGGTGGTCGAGCGCCACGTCGGCGCCGAGCGCGAGGACGCGGGCCGTGCGCTCCGGGCCGCCGGCGGTCGCCAGGACGCGGGTGCCCAGCGCGCGGGCMAGCTGGACCGCGACCGTGCCGACCCCGCCCGACCCGCCCCGGACGAGGAGGCTCTCCCCGGGCGCGAGCCGCGCGGCGCGCAGGTTCGACCAGACCGTCGCCAGCGCCTCGGGCAGCGAGGCGGCGTCGACGGTCGAGAGGTCGTCCGGCAGGCGCAGCGCGAGCTCGGCCGGGACGGCGACGAGCTCCGCGTAGCCGCCGCCCGCGAGCAGCGCCGCGACCCGGTCACCGGGCTGGGGGTCGTCGTCGCCCAGCGCGTGCCCGCGCGCGACGACCGTGCCCGAGACCTCKAGGCCGGGCCACGGGGGAGCGTCCGCCGGCGGAGGGTAGTGGCCGGTGCGCTGGAGCAGGTCCGCCCTGTTGACGCCGGCGGCCGCGACCCTCACGATCAGGTCGCGCGGTCCCGCCACGGGGTCCGGAACGTCCTGCACGGCGAGGACGTCCGGATTGCCCGGCTCTGTGATGACGACCGCTCGCACGTCCGCACAGTAGCCCGGGCAGGCTCGTCGGCCCCTCTGCTAGCACACGACACCCGAACGGGGTGTGAGGTCGCCGTATCCCAGGGGGTGAGGTCCATGGCAAACTCTGCCGCGGGCTAATGGTCTGACGTCCAACAGCCGATGAACGCCAACGGGACACCTCATCGGTCAACTGACCGGAGTGCACGACCGGTACGACATGGTGGCAACACCCGTTGCCGGAACACGGAAGGGAACGACATGCTGCGACGGCTCGGCATCCGCGCCAAAGTGATGGCTGTCCTTGCCGTCCCCATGATCGTGCTGCTCGCAGCCGGTGGATTCATCTCCTGGAACGCTATCCAGGAGCTGCGGTACGCCAAGGCCGCCGACAGCGTGATCACGACGCTGCAGGCGTACACCCCCGTGTCGAGCTCGCTGCAGAAGGAGCGCATGCTCTCGCTGAACGGCGGCTCCGCGGAGGACATCGCGGCGGCCCGGGCAGAGACCGACGCCGCGCTCAACGCGGTCCGGCCCATCACGGCCAACCTCGACCTCAGCCAGTTCCCCCAGCCGGTCGTCGACCGGTTCGTCGAGGTGCAGCTGGCGCACAACACGATGCTTCCCGCCGTCCGGACGAGCGTCGACATCAAGTCGCAGCGCGCCCAGATCGTGAACAACTACGCGTCGATCATCGAGGGCCAGCTCAGTCTGATGGAGCAGGTCGCCAACAGCCTCGAGAACCGCGACCTGTCGCAGTACGTCACCGCGTACCGCGAGATCGGCACCACCGCGGACAACCTGGTCGTCGAGATGATCGACGGTATCCAGCTGCTCAGCACCCGTGCGCMGGCCCCCGCCTCGGTCCGCCAGTACGACACGCAGACCGCCGCGACCGAGCTGGCCCGTTCCCGCTCCCACGCCGCCATGGACGCGCTCGGCGTCGAGTCCCTCGTCATGCCGACCAAGGACCCGTCGTCGAACTTCACCCGCATGCGTCTGCCGCTCCAGCAGGGCAACCCCGAGGGCTTCGCGCAGATCGACGTCCCCGCTTACGTCCAGGAGATCCAGCAGCAGCTGGTCAGCCTCGGTGAGCTGAACACGGACGTGCTGGACGAGGCCCACAACGTCGCCTCCGCGGCGGCGAACGAGGCCCAGACCCAGGCGCTCGCCACCATCGGCATCGTCGTCGCGGCCGTCGTGGCCTCCCTCTTCTTCGCCCTCCTCGTCGCCCGAGGCATCGTCGTCCCGCTGCGTCGCCTGACGAAGGCCGCTGCCGACGTCCGCGAGCAGCTGCCGCGACTGGTCGAGCAGGTGGCCATCCCCGGTGAGGGGCCGGAGATCACCCTGGCGCCCATCCCGGTGACGTCCCGTGACGAGGTCGGCCAGCTGGCCGCAGCCTTCAACTCGGTGAACTCGACCACGGTCCAGGTCGCCCAGGAGCAGGCCGCACTGCGTGGCTCCATCGCGGAGATGTTCGTCAACGTCGCCCGCCGCGACCAGGTGCTCCTCAACCGCCAGCTGTCGTTCATCGACTCCCTGGAGCGTGCTGAGGAAGACCCGAGCACCCTGGCGAACCTGTTCCGCCTCGACCACCTCGCCACCCGCATGCGTCGTAACGCGGAGTCCCTCCTCGTGCTCGCCGGCATCGACTCCGGTCGACGTCTGCGCGACGCCATGCCGCTGTCCGACGTCGTCCGCACGGCCTCCTCGGAGATCGAGCAGTACGACCGGGTCGAGCTCGACCTGCAGGTCGACCCCCACATGCACGGCTTCAACGCCCTCGGCGCCGCGCACATGCTCGCCGAGCTCCTCGAGAACGCGACGATCTTCTCCGAGCCGGAGACGCCCGTCACGGTGACCACCGGTGTCTCGGGCCAGTTCGTGGTCGTCCGCATCCTCGACCAGGGCCTGGGCATGAGCGACCAGGAGCTCGAGGCCGCGAACTCGAAGATCGTGTCGACCTCCGCCAGCGACTCCCTGGGCAACCAGCGCCTCGGCCTCTTCGTCGTCGGCCGTATCGCCCAGCGCCTCGGTGCCGACGTGCGGCTGCTCAAGGCCGCGCACGGCACGGGCACCGAGACGATCGTCCGGTTCCCCGCGACGCTGTTCGTGATGACCGAGACCAACCTGTACGGCAACGGGGCGCCCGCCGCCCTGGCCGCACCGCGCAACGACCCGGGCCTGCCGCAGATCGAGGCGCCCGTCGTCGAAGAGGTCGACCTCGCCGCCCTGACGGACGGCCAGACCTCGCTCGGCCTGCCGCACCGCCGCCGTCGTGACGACGGTTCCGACGAGCCCGTCGGTCCCATCCCCGTCACGGAGCTGGCGCAGTCCACCGGCCTGCCGAGCCGCTCGAAGAAGACCTTCGACGAGGACAACCTGGTCCTGCCCGAGGCGCCCGACGGCCACATCGCCCCCGAGATCTCGGCGGCCGGCTCCGACTGGAAGCCCGCGACGGTCGCCCCGCTCAAGGGTGGTCTCCCGAGCCGCAGCCGCGCCTCCACCTCTGCCTGGGCCAAGCCCGAGGAGCCGGCTTCCGCAGCGAGCACCGCCGCCGCCCCGGCACCTGCCCCCGCCGCCCGCGCCGGTCTGTTCTCCGGCTTCCGCGGTCGCACCGAGGCAGCCACCACGGACACCGGCGAGAACCTCGTCGTCCCGGGCCTGGTGTCCGAGGACCAGGAGCGCGCCCAGCTGCCCGCCCAGTCCAACGCCGTCCGCGCCCCGTGGATGTCGAGCGGCGCCCACGCTGCGCCCGCCGAGCCGATGGTCGTGCCGCAGCTCGCGGACGAGGACGACTCGTGGGAGGCGCAGGAGGCCGAGAGCCGCGACGCGCAGAACCTTGCGTCCGCCGCAGCGATCGCCGCCGCGGCCGCCCCCGCGCAGGAGGAGGCCCCCGCCTGGGAGCCGACCCCCGCCTGGGACACCGCGCAGGTCGAGGCACCCGTCGACGAGGCTCCCGCCTGGGAGGCTCCGGCCGTGGCCGAGGCACCCGCCTGGGACGCACCGGTCGCCGAGGCCGTCGCAGCCGAGGTCCCCGTCTGGGAGGCCCCCGCTGCCGAGGTCCCTGCCTGGGAAGCTCCTGTCGCCGAGGCTCCCGTGTGGGAGGCGCCGGTCGCCGAGACGCCCGGCTGGGGAGAGGCTGTCGCTGACGCCCCCGCCTGGGAGGACGCCACCGCCACCGCGCAGAACCCTGTCTGGGACGACTCCGTCGCTGCGGAGACCCCCGCCTGGGAGGCTCCCGCTGCCGAGACCGCCGAGGCTGCCGCCTGGGGCGAGGTCGACGCCGACGAGACCCCCGCGTGGGACGCACCGATCGTCGCCGAGACGCCCACCTGGGAGGCTCCCGCCGCCGMCGCGTCCGCATGGGACCAGTCGGTCGTCGACGACGAGCCCGCCTGGGAGGCGCCGGTCGTCGCCGAGCAGGCTCCTGCCGCCCTGACGTCGCGTTCTGCCGCCCCGGAGGTCGAGGCCGCAGCTCCTGCAGCCGCCGCCCCGGTCGCGCCGGTCGTGCCCGCCCGGACGTTCACGTCCTACAGCGGCTACGCCGGCTGGGGCGCACCTGCCGCCGACGTGCCCTCGCCGTACCAGCCGTCGGAGCGCACGCTCGACGAGGCACGCGCCTGGCACACCGGCGCCATGCCGATCGTCCCGGAGGCTGCTGTCGCACCGGTCGAGGCACCCGTCGAGACCGTCGACGAGCCGGCTCCGACCACCGACGACTCCGCCTGGCCGGCACCCGCCTGGGAGCCGCCGACCTGGCAGTCGCCGGAGTGGGCCGAGCAGTCGGCCGAGGCTGCCGCCGAGGTCKAGCCCGTCGTCGAGCCCGAGCCGGAGCCCGAGCCTGAGCTCGCCGTCGTCGATGGTGTCGCGTTCCGTCGCGTCTACCTCGAGCCCGACGTCGAGGACGAGCCCGACGCCGAGGCCTATGTCGCACCGGCCCCCGAGCCTGTCGTGGAGGAGGCGCCCGTCTGGGCCGCTCCCGTGCAGGAGGCGGCGCCCGCGTGGCCGACCTTCCAGACCTCGCACGAGCACGTCGAGGCGCCGACGCAGGTGTTCACGCCGATCGAGGCCGCTGCAGCCGTGGAGCCGGAGCCGGCTCCCGTCTACCAGGAGGCCCCGGTCGCGTACGCCGCACCCGAGGCTGCCGCCCCGGCGTGGGCCCCGACGGCACCCGCCCAGGCAGCTCCGGTCGCCCAGGCCCCGTTCTCCGAGGTCGTCCAGTCGCAGCCGCAGCCGCAGTCGGACGACGCCAAGGGCCGCCGCAAGTGGGGCCTGTTCGGGCGGAAGAAGGGTGACGACGGCGCGCCGGAGACCTCCGGTCCCGTGCCGGTGCAGGAAGCGCCCGCCCCCGCCAGCCAGGTCGCCCCCGTGCGCACCTCGGCGTGGACGGACGCCCCGGCACCGCAGTCGCCCACCGGCGCCGACTCGTCGCAGTCGTGGATGGCCTCGACCACCTGGTCGGCCCCGGCCGCCCCGGCCCCCGTCGCGCACGCCACGGCCTCGCTCGAGCCCGTGTCGGCAGGTTCGTGGGCCCCGCCCGAGTGGGCCGCACGGCCTGGGAGCAACGCTGCACCGTCGTCGACGGTCCCGCAGCCCGCGCTCCCGCCGTCGGTGGCACCGCGGGTCGGTACGCTCGACGACGAGGTGGCAGCGATGCTCGCCCTCCGTTCGGACATCCAGGAGCAGGCACTCTCCGAGCTCTCCCAGCTGTCGGCCTACCGGCCGGCCGCGACGGGTGGCAACGCGGAGCGCCTCACCAAGCGAGTCCCCACAGCTGTCCCGGCGACGACCGTCACCGAGGACGAAGGGAAGCCCGTGCAGCGTGATGCGGACCAGCTCCGGTCGCGTCTGTCCAGCTTCCAGTCAGGGACCTCTCGTGGCCGTCGTGCCACGGAGGACCCGTCCGGCCAGAACGGCGTGAGCTGATGACTGCCCCAGACCCCACAACCGTCGTCACCACCATGGTGGCGTCTGACCCCGCAGTCATCGACTGCACCAGCAAGGAGGAAGTGTGACCGCGCTCAGCACCGAGGCAGCCAACTTCGGCTGGCTCCTGGACAACTTCGTCCGGACCGTGCCCGGCACTCGCCACACACTCGTGGTGTCTGCGGACGGTCTTCTCATGGCGATGTCCGAGCAGCTCGACCGCACCAGCGGCGACCAGCTCGCGGCCATCGTCTCCGGGATGTCGAGCCTGACCCGTGGCGCAGCCCGCCAGCTTCGTGCGGGGGAGGTGCGTCAGGCGATCATCGAGATGGACAACTTGTTCCTCTTCCTCATGAGCGTCTCGAACGGCTCCGTCCTCGCCGTGGTGGCGGAGTCCAGCTGCGACGTGGGCCTCATCGGCTACGAGATGGCGATGCTCGTCTCCCGTACCGAAGCAACCCTCACCCCGCAGCTCATCTCCGAGATGCGTGGCCAGCTCCCTATCGACGGCGCGACCCGCGCCCCGGTGGCCTGAGGCCACGGGGAGTCTGACCAATGAGCGAGCACATCGAGTACGAGGCCAGAACGGTCCGGCCCTATGCCGTGACCGGTGGCCGCGTGCGCTCGGCGCGCTCCGACCTGCCTCTCGAGGCGCTGGTCGAGGCAATGCCGGGCGCCGTGACGAGCCAGGGTCTGCCGCCTGAGAAGCGGGCGATCCTCCAGCACGCCGCGTCGAACTACATCTCGGTCGCCGAGCTTTCTGCTCTGCTCCACCTGCCGCTCGGCGTGATCCGGATCCTCGTGTCCGACCTCGCCGACCAGCAGTACGTGCGCGTGCACACCTCACAGCCGGTCGAGGTCAACACCGGTGAATCGCCTGCCCTGTCCCTCAGCGTGCTGGAGAGTGTTCTCAATGGCATTTCCGCCCTCTGACGCCGCTGTGGCCGCTCCGGCGGGCACGGCAGGAAGCGTCGCACCCACAGTCGTCAAGATCGTCGTCGCCGGCGGGTTCGCCGTCGGCAAGACGACCTTCATCGGCTCCATCTCGGACATCGAGCCCCTCAACACCGAGGCCGCGATGACCRAGCACTCGGTCGGCGTCGACGACGCCGGCGGTGTCTCCGACCGCAAGACGACCACCACGGTGGCGATGGACTTCGGTCGCATCGCGCTCCCCGGGTCGCTCTGGCTCTACCTGTTCGGTACCCCTGGCCAGGACCGGTTCCTGTTCATGTGGGACGACCTGGTCCGCGGTGCCATCGGCGCCGTCGTCCTGGTCGACACCGACCGGCTCGACCAGTGCTTCCCGGCCGTGGACTACTTCGAGAGCCGTGGCATCCCGTTCGTCGTGGGTGTCAACTGCTTCGACGGCGTCGCCAAGCACCAGCTGGACGACGTCCGCGAGGCTCTGGCCATCCCGGCGCACGTGCCGGTGCTCTACACGGACGCGCGTTCGCGGGCGGCCACCAAGCAGGCTCTGATCTCCCTCGTGCAGCTCGCGATGGAGCGTCTGCGCAGCCGGTGACCCTCGAGGTCTCACCCGACCGCGGCCGACCCCTGCAGGGGGGTCGGCCGCCGTCGTCGGTGTCCGTCGTGAGCCATCATGGTGAGATGCCCGTCCCGCCGGCTGTCCCGCGTGGTTCAGGCGGCGTGCTGCCTCAGCCGCGCCCCGCCGGCGACGACGCTGTGCGGCCCGTGGCACCGCCTCGTGCGGTCACTCGGGTCTACGCCGACGGTTCGGCGCTGTCGCGGTACCTCGTGGGCGCGCCGTGCCGCGACCAGTGGCTCGCGTGGACCGCCGAGCACGAGTCGCAGCTGGTGACGACCCCGCTCGGTCTGACGGAGCTGCGTCGCGTCGCCCAGCCTCGCGGGGTGGAGGCGACGGGCGTCGCGCACGACGTCGAGGAGCGGCTCGAGGTCATCCGGTTCTCGGACCAGACGCTCAAGGCCGCCACGAAGGTGTCGGGCGTCCTCCCGCCGTTCGTCGCGCTGCACATCGGCGCCGCCCTCGCGCACCCGGACATCACCAGCGTCGCGACGTACGACGTCCAGCTGGCGCAGGTGTCGGCGCTGCACGGGCTCACGGTGGTGTCGCCGGGGTGGCCTTCGCGCTGGTGGGAGCGGGAAGGCTAGCTCTGGCACCCTTCCGCGGCGGGCTCGACGAGCCTAGGTTCAGGGGATGACGGATGACGGCGGTACACGGGCCTCGACGGTGCTGGATCCCGGAGCTGTCGGCCCCGCTCCGCCGTTGACGCCGACGCGGCGACGAGCCCCGAACCAGGTGCACCTGCTGAGCCGCAACGAGCGTGAGGCCCGGGGGGCGGCCGCGCGCGTGCTGCTCCCGCGCGAGAGCCTCGCGGACGTCGGCACGACGACGAAGCGCCCCGACCCGGTCGACCTGCTGGTGTCCCAGGGGCTGTCCCGGGTGCCCGAGCTGCTGCCGCTGCGGTACGGGCGCATGTCGTCATCGGCGTTCGCGTTCTATCGCGGCGYGGCGCTGATCATGGCGTCCGACCTGGCGTCGACCCCGGACTCCGGCCTCGACGTCCAGCTGTGCGGTGACGCGCACATGTCGAACTTCGGCCTGTACGGCACGCCCGAGCGCCGGATGCTCTTCGACCTCAACGACTTCGACGAGACCCTCCCAGGCCCGTTCGAGTGGGACGTGAAGCGGCTGCTGGCGAGCGTCGAGATCGCCGCGCGCAGCATCGGCGCGGGGGACAAGGAACGTCGCAAGATCCTCCTGGACGTCGCGAAGGCCTACCGGACCGCGATCCGGGAGTTCGCGGCGCGGCCGAACATCGACGTCTGGTACGCGCGGCTGGACGTCGACGACTTCCTGCGCGACCACGGCGGGTCGTTGGGCAAGGCGCAGTCGAAGACGACGCAGTCGGCCGTGAAGAAGGCGCGCAGCCGGGACCACCTACGGTCGGTGGAGAAGCTGACGGAGGTGGTGGACGGGCGTCGGCGGTTCGTGTCCGACCCGCCTCTCGTCACGGCCCTGGACGACCTTCTGGGCGACCAGGCGCCCGCCTTTCGCGCGGCGCTCGGCGACCTGGTGCACGCGTACCAGGCGACCCTCCAGCCCGATCGTCGGCACCTCGTGGGTCAGTACCGGCTCGTCGACATGGCCCGCAAGGTCGTCGGGGTCGGCAGCGTCGGGACGCGGGCGTGGATCCTGCTGCTMGAGGGAGCCGACGACGGCGACCACCTGATCCTGCAGGCCAAGGAGGCCCAGGCCTCGGTGCTCGAGCAGTTCCTCGGGGCCAGCGAGTACACGCAGTCCGGGCAGCGGGTGGTCGAGGGGCAGCGGCTCATGCAGGCGGCGAGCGACGCGATGCTCGGCTGGCAGCGGACGCGGGGGATCGACGGGGTCGAGCGTGACTTCTACATCCGTCAGCTGCGCGACTGGAAGGGCTCGGCGGTCATCGAGGAGATGCGTCCCGAGGGCTTCAGCCGGTACGGCGGGCTGTGCGCGTGGACCCTGGCCCGTGCCCACGCACGGTCGGGCGACCGGGTGGCCATCGCGGCRTACCTCGGGGGGTCGAAGGCGGCCGACGAGGCGTTCGCCACCTACGCCGCGACGTACGCCGACCGGAACGAGTCCGACCACGCGTCGCTCGTGGGGGCCATCGGCTCCGGCCGGCTCGCGGCGGTGCACGGGGTGTGACGAGGGTTCAGTGCCGGCCCAGGGCCGCGGCGGCTGCTGACACGAGCGCGGGGTCCGTCGTCGTGTAGCCGGACGCGCCCCCGCCGGGGCCGCCGGACTCGTCGACGTGCCGGCTGGCGGACAGGTGCACGGCGTCGACCCCGGTGCCGATGAGCGCGGGGATGTCCGCGGGCTTCACGCCGCCGCCGGCCATGACCTGCAGGCGCCCGCGGGCGAGCTGGACGGTGGTGGTCAGCCGCTCGACGCCGTCGATGCTGGTCGCGGCCCCGCCGGAGGTGAGCACCCGGAGGACCCCCAGCCCGACGAGGTCCTCGATCGCAGAGGCGAGGTCCGGCACCACGTCGAGCGCTCGGTGGAACGTGACCTCGCGCCCGTCCGCGGCCTCGACCAGCCGCGCGACCGTGGTCCGGTCGACCGTCCCGGTCGGGGTGAGTGCCCCGACGACCACACCGGCCGCGCCCGAGCGGACCGCGGCGCGGACGTCCCTGACCTGCACGTCGACCTCGTCCTCGGAGTACACGAACGACCCGGCGCGCGGCCGGACCAGCACGTGCACACCGACGTGCGACGGGAGCGCCGCGACGACGGCGTCGAGGAGCCCGATGCTCGGCGTCAGGCCGCCGGTGGCGGCCAGCGCGGCGCACAGCTCGAGCCGGTCGGCTCCGAGGTCCGCGGCCAGGACAGCACCGGCGACGTCCTGGACGGCGATCTCGAGAAGGGTCATGCCCACGACAGGAGCGGTTCGCCGGCCGCGACGGTGTCGCCCGGGCGTGCCAGCCGCGTGAGCGCGTCGGGGCCCGCTTCGAGACCCACGACCGGGCAGACCGGGGAACGCCCGCCCAGGGCGGTCGGGTCCCAGCTCACGATGACCTGCCCCGCGGTGACGACCGCTCCCTCGGCTGCGTGCAGCGTGAAGCCGGTGCCGCCGAGCTCGACCGTGTCGATGCCGAGGTGCACGAGGACGGCCCGGCCGTCGTCGTGCTGCACCACGAACGCGTGCGGGTGGAGCTTGACGATGGTGCCGCCGATGGGGGAGATGACCTCCGAGCCGGCGGCGAGCGGCGGGTCCAGCGCGAGACCGGGCCCGACGAGCTCGGCGGAGAACACCGGGTCGGCGACCTCGGACAGGCCCAGGACCTGGCCGCCGACGGGGGACAGGACGGTCAGGGTGGTCATCAGCGCAGGTCCTCGATGTCGGACGCGAGGGTGTCCGCCTCGGGGCCGACGATGACCTGGACGGCCACGCCGGAGCGCACGACGGCGATGGCGCCCGCCCTCTTGAGCCCGGGCTCGTCGACGAGCGACGGGTCCTCCACCTCGACCCGCAGCCGCGTGATGCAGGGTTCGAGGTCGAGGACGTTGGCGTCCCCGCCCAGCGCGGCCAGGATCTGCTCGGCCTTCGTCATGTCCGGCTCCTCACATCAGCTCGTCGAGATCGGTCGCGATGAGGTCGACGTGCGGCCCCACCACCACCTGGACCACACGTCCGGAGATCATCACGCCGAACGCGCCCGCGGCACGCAGCCCGGCCGCGTCGACCCGGCTCGCGTCGCGCACCAGCGACCGCAGCCGCGTGGTGCACGGCTCGATCTCGTCGATGTTGTCGACGCCTCCGAGGGCGGCCAGGATCGCGGCCGCCTGGTCTCTGCTCTGCGGCCTCATGGCCGTCCTCCTGGGGTGGGTGCGGTGAGCTCGGTGCGTCGTCGCGGGACAAGGGCGGGTCGCGGGGCGCGCAGGGGCACCCAGACGCTGTAGCGGTCGGCGCGGTAGCAGGCGCGGGAGAACATCGTCGCCATGTCGACGGAGTAGGTCCGGCGCTCGGCGCGCAGCACGACGCGCGCGTCCCCGAGGCCGAGCAGGGACGCCTCGGTGTCGGTGGCCTCGTCGGCGGACAGCGTGTCCTCGCCCCACTCGGGGGCCAGGCCGCGCTCCCGCAGGGCCTCGTACATGCTCGCGGGGGGTCCGTCGTCGAAGAGCGTGGGGGCCAGGGCGACCGGTACCCACGCCTGCTCGATGCAGATGGGGACGCCGTCGGCGCTGCGTACCCGGTACAGGAAGTGCACCTTCTGGCGCGGTTCGAGCTCGAGGGCGGTGGCGACGTCGGGGGTCGCGGCGACGACCTGGGCGGTCAGCACGGTCGTCGCGGGCTCCATGCCGCGTCGGCGCATCTCCTCGCCGAACGTGGTCAGCCGCATCTCGAAGTCCATGCGCTGGGGGGCGACGAACGTGCCGCGCCCCTGCTCGCGCACCAGCACGCCCTCGGTCACCAGCGTGTCGACGGCCTGCCGCACGGTCATCCGGGACAGTCCGAACTGCTGGCTGAGGTGCCGCTCGGACGGGATGGCGTCGCCGACCCGGAGGTCCTGCGCGACGAGGGTGGCCAGGTGGTCGCGCACCGTCAGGTACTTGTGCGCGCTGCCCTGCTCCGACTCGTCCACGCGCGGTCACTCCTTTGTGAGGCGACGGTCGTCGTCGCCTCGACGTGACCCTTGACACATCATGAGGTCTAGACCAGTCTGCTCGCAACTGGTCAGGACCAGACATCGTGACTGTCTGGAACTTTCCCCCCTCAGAAGCATCACAGGACACCCAACGAGGAGTGCTCCATGACCACCGCCACCGCGGACGCCCCGGCGTCCACCGAGAAGCGCGGCTTCCCCGGCCTCGCCCAGCTCCAGCGCATCGGCCGCTCGCTCATGCTGCCGATCGCCTCTCTGCCGGCCGCCGCACTGCTGCTGCGGCTCGGCCAGGACGACATGCTCGGCAAGGACGGCCTCGGCGCGAGCGTCGAGTGGATGCTGCCGGTCGCCTCCGTGCTGGCCGCAGCGGGCGACGCCCTGTTCGCCAACCTCGCCATGCTGTTCGCCGTCGGTGTCGCCGTCGGCTACGCCCGCAAGTCCGACGGCTCGACCGCGCTCGCCGCTCTCATCGGGTACCTCGTGTTCAAGGGCGTCACCACCGCCCTGTCGCCGTACATCCTCGGCCTGCCGTCGGAGGGCAAGCCCCAGGAGCTCATCAACTACGGCGTGCTCGGCGGCATCGTCATGGGCCTCGTCGCCGCCCTGCTCTACCAGAAGTACTACCGGATCAAGCTGCCGCCCTACCTGGCGTTCTTCGGCGGCCGGCGTTTCGTGCCGATCGTGACCGCGGGCGCGGCCATCCTCATCGCGGTCGCCGCCGCCCTGGTCTACCCGGCGTTCGACGCCGGCTTCACGGCGGTCGGCGAGTGGGTCACCGGCTCGGCCATCCTCGGCGGGTTCGTCTACGGGACCGCCAACCGGCTGCTCGTCCCGATCGGCCTGCACCACCTGCTCAACTCGATGCCGTGGTTCCAGTTCGGGGAGTACACCGACGCGAACGGCGAGGTCTGGAACGGCGACATCGCCCGCTTCCTGCACGGTGACCCGACCGCCGGCACGTTCATGACCGGCTTCTTCCCGATCATGATGTTCGCGCTGCCCGCCGCGGCCCTCGCGATCGTCCACACGTCCAAGGCGAAGAACCGCAAGATCATCGCCGGCATCATGGGCTCCGCCGCGCTCGTCTCGTTCGTCACCGGCGTCACGGAGCCGCTCGAGTTCGCGTTCGTGTACGTCGCCTACCCGCTCTACGCCATCCACGCGGTGCTCACCGGCACGTCGCTCGCGCTGGTCAACGCGCTCGGCATCCGCGACGGGTTCGGGTTCTCGGCAGGCGCCATCGACTACGTGCTCAACTTCCGCATCGCGGAGAAGCCGCTGTGGCTCATCGCGATCGGGCTCGGGTACGCGGTCGTCTACTACCTGCTGTTCCGCTGGGTCATCACGAAGTGGCAGCTGCGGACACCGGGCCGCGAGGACGACGACGAGCCGTCGACGGACCAGCMGGCCGAGCCGGCGGGCGTCCCGGCGGACGTGGCCGTCGACGAGAAGGCCTCCGCGCGATGACCTCCGCGGTCGCCGCCGCCCCGCTGACCMTGAGGGGGTTCGGGGTCAGCMCAGGACGTCGGGCAGGAGTCGTGGCGCGCATGCCCGACGCCCCGCCGGCGCCGTCGCCCGAGCCCTCGGCTCCGGGCACGGACCTGGAGGCGGCGGCGACCGCGGTCGACCAGGCGGCCGCGCGGGTCCGTGACGCGCTGGCCCGCGCCGCCGACGGGGCGAGCGGGGAGGCGGCGGACATCCTCGCCGTCACCGCCGCGATGGCGGCAGACCCGTCGCTCGCCGACGAGGCCAGGCGGCGCGTCGTCGAGACGCGGTCCACCCCGGCGCGGGCCGTGTGGGACGCGGCCGAGCTGGTCGCGGAGCAGCTGCGCGCGCTGGGCGGGATGTTCGCCGACCGGGCGCGGGACGTGCAGGACGTGCGGGACCGGATCGTCGCCGAGCTGCTGGGCCTGCGCGCGCCCGGCGTGCCGGACCCCGGGGCTCCGTTCGTGCTGGTGGCGCGGGATCTCGCCCCCGCCGACGCCGCACGGCTGGACCCTGCCCACGTCCTGGCGATCGTCACGGCCGGCGGCGGGCCGACCGCGCACACCGCCATCCTGGCGCGGTCGCTGGGCATCCCGTGCGTCGTCGCGGTGGCCGGGGCGCTGGACATCGCCGACGGGGAGACGGTGCTCGTCGACGGGTCGACCGGCGACGTGGTCCGGCACCCGTCGGCCGAGTCCGTCGAGCGCGCGGCGCACGTCCGGCAGCGCCCGACCGTGCTGGAGCACCCCGGACGCACCGCCGACGGCCACCCGGTGGCGCTGCTGGCCAACGTCGGTGACCCCGCCGGGGCCGTCGCCGCGGCGGACTCCGGGGCAGAGGGCATCGGGCTGTTCCGTACCGAGTTCGGGTTCCTGGGCCGGACCACCCCGCCGGGCATCGCGGAGCAGGTGGCGGCGTACACGCAGGTGTTCGCCGCGTTCCCCGGGCGACGCGTCGTGATCCGCACGCTCGACGCCGGTGCCGACAAGCCGCTGCCCTTCGTGACGGCCGCGGGCGAGCCCAACCCGGCGCTCGGCGTCCGCGGGCTGCGCACCTCCTGGGCGCACCCGGCCGTCCTCGACGACCAGCTCGAGGCGATCGCGCAGGCCGCGGCGGCGTCGTCGGCGGACGTCTGGGTGATGGCGCCGATGGTCGCGACGGCCGACGAGGCCGACGCCTTCGTCGACCGCTGCGCCGCGCACGGCCTGCCGCACGCCGGGATCATGGTCGAGGTCCCCGCGGCCGCGCTCCGGGCCGCCGACCTGCTGGACCGCGCCCGGTTCGCCAGCCTCGGCACCAACGACCTGACGCAGTACGCGATGGCGGCCGACCGTGAGCTCGCCGGCCTGGCACAGCTGTCGACGCCGTGGCAGCCGGCCGTGCTGTCCCTGGTGCAGCTCGCGTGCGCGGGCGGTCTCGCCCGGGACCGCCCCGTGGGGGTCTGCGGCGAGGCCGCGGCCGACCCGGCGCTCGCTCCCGTCCTGGTCGGGCTGGGCGTCGCGTCGCTGTCGATGACGGCGCGGGCGCTCCCCGACGTCGGCGCGGTGCTCGCGTCGGTGACGCTCGACGAGTGCCGCGCGCTCGCGGCCCTGGCGCTCGCGCAGCGCACGGCAGACGAGGCGCGATCCGTGGTCCGCGCCTCGCTGGGTGGCGTGCTGGAGGAGCTGGGTCTCTAGGAGCCGGCCCCTAGGAGCCGGCCTCTAGGTGTACTCGGCCAGGACGTTGGTGACGTGGTTGGCCGTTGACGTGAGGAGAACCTCCGGTTGGGCTGTGGCTTGTCGAAGGCCCACTCCCACCCGGAGGTTCTCGTGCCTCACGCTAACGCCAAGCTCAACCACAACGGCCGCCAACTCCTGATCGATCGCGTTGTGCACCAGGGGCGCCC
>NZ_JBFULY010000046.1:0-18728 GCF_054049655.1 Cellulomonas sp. P5_C5
CCCCGGGGGTGCGCGTCGTGACGGGCGACTTCAACGASAACGGGCTGACSGACATCGCGCTGGTCCGGCAGACGCCCGGGTGGGGGTCGATCCCGGTGGCGTTCGCCCAAGGGGACGGCACCTGGCAGATCACGAATGGAGCTGCCGCGACGTTCATCGGGTCCTGGGCCACCACGGCGGGGGTGCGGCTCGTGTCCGGCGACTACCGGTAGGGATCCGGCCGGGCCGTGCCTCGCGTTCTCGGCAGGGCCACCATCGACCCCTTGATCATCGGAGCCCGTAGGGGCCGGCGCGCTCCAGTTCGGTCTCTCGATGTCCGATGATCTCCGGGTGCACCCACCGACGGACGACCTGCCGCAGTCGCCCACCGGCCGTGTCCCGCAGTGGGTGATCGACGATCACGTGGCGGTCGGCCAGGACCTGCCGGTGTACGCCCCCGTCCGGCGTCGTCGCCGCCGACCCGGCCTGGCCGTGGTGGCTGCCGTCGCCGTCCTCGGTGCCGGAGCCTGGTGGTGGACGAGCGGAGCACCCGCCCTGCCCGACGAGGTCGCCTCGTCGTTGACGGGGCTGGTGCGCCCGGCGCCGGAGCCCCCGTCGGCCGAGGTGGTCGCCCTCGCCGACGCCGCGCACCTGTCCGCCGAGGGCCGCGAGCTGCTCTACGGGACCCGGACGGAGATCCTCGGCATCGACGAGTTCGCCGGACGGTGCCGCGACGTCGGGGTCTCCCCGGTCGTGCGCACGGACGGCGCCGTCGGCTGCTTCAACTCCCAGAACGACTCGATCGTCGTGTACGCCCCCGCCGACCCGCGGCTGCGCGGGTTCGTCGTGGAGACCGTGGCGCACGAGACGCTGCACGCGGCCTGGGACGTCCTGGACACCGCCGAGCAGGCCCGGCTGACGACGCTGCTCGAGTCCGTGGTGGCCTCCGTCCCCGCCGACGACGACCTCCACGAGCAGCTCGCGGGCTCCGTCGGTGGGCACGGCGAGAACCGGCCGACCGAGCTGTTCGCGTACGTGGGCACCCAGGTGTGGCGCGACGGTGGCCTCGACCCGGAGCTCGAGGCCGTGTACGCCCGCTTCGTCGCCGACCGGGCCGCGCTGGTCGCGGTGCACACGGGCTGGGTGGCGGTCCTGGACGAGTCGAGCGCCGCGATCCAGGTCGCGTCGGACGCCCTCGTCGCCCAGGAGTACGCGAACGCCTCGGAACGCGCGCACGTCGACGGCGACGCCGCGTCGATCGACTTCTACCGGGAGTCGTACGACGCGAAGGTCGCCGAGGTCGCCGCGATGCCGGCCTCCGAGCGGCGGCGGCTGCTGCTGTCGTGGGGCTGGTGGGACGGCACGGCCCTGCCGATGGCCCCGGCCGACGAGACGCTCGCCGCAGCCGCCGCGCTCCTGGCCCGCGACGAGGCCGCGCTCCCCGGCCGGTACGCGGCGGTCGAGACCGCCGAGGCGCTGGCCGCGACCGAGCGCGCCCGCGTCGAGGCGATGGTCGCGGACCTCGACGGTCTGCAGCGAGCGCTCGACCCGGTGTCGGCCGCTCAGCCGGGGTAGCGGCTCCGCCACGACGCGCGCGGACGGACCCTGCGCGCCGTCACCGGCTGAGGGCCGTCTCCTCGTCGAGCCGGGCCATCTTGTGCGGGTTGCGGACCGCGTAGATCCGCGCGATCCGCCCCTGCTCGACCACCAGGCTCATCGCCGTGTTGAGCTCCCCACCGAGGTCGACGCGTGCCGCAGGGGCTCCGTTGAGCCACATCGGCGTCGTCGTGAACTCGACCGTCAGCCGGGCCAGGCCGCTGAGGAACGCGGCGACCTTGTCGGAGCCGACGATCGGGTGCAGGGCCGCCGACACCACGCCACCGCCGTCCGCCACCACGACCACGTCCGGGGCGAGCACGTCGAGCAGGCCCTGGAGGTCGCCACCGCGGACAGCAGCCAGGAACCGCTCGACGACGGCCGACTGCTCGGCGCGGCTGACCTGCTGACGCGGTCGTCGGGCGGCCACATGCTCCCGTGACCGGTGGGCGATCTGCCGCACGGCGGCCGACGACTTGCCGACCGCCTCCGCGATCTCGTCGTAGGGCACGTCGAACACCTCGCGCAGCACGAACACAGCCCGGCCGGTCGGGTCGAGCGTCTCCAGCACCGTGAGCATCGCGAACGAGACGCTCTCGGCCAGCTCGACGTCGTCGGCCACGTCCGGGCTGGTCAGCAGCGGCTCGGGAAGCCACTCGCCGACATAGTCCTCGCGCCGACGGGCCAGGGTGCGCATCCGGTTGAGCGACTGCCGGGTGACGATCCGCACGAGGTACGCCCGCCCGTCGCGCACCTCCGCGCGGCCGTCGTCGCCCAGGTCCGCCCACCGGAGCCACGTCTCCTGCACGACGTCCTCGGCGTCGGCGGCCGAGCCGAGCAGCTCGTACGCGACCGTGAACAGCAGGCTCCGGTGCGCGACGAAGGGGTCGTCGGTCATGACTGCGACGCTACGTCGCTCCGCTGCGTCAGGGGCGGCAGACCGCACGACGCCGCGAAGCCCTCGGCCTCGATGCCGAGCGCGGAGTTCGTCCGGGCGTACAGGTTGGCCAGCGCCACCCACGACGTGAGCTCCACCAGTGCCGGCGCACCGAGCTGGTCGAGCAGCCGGGCGGAGAGGTCGTCGGTGACGGTCGGGGGCGTCTGCGACATCGCCTCGGCGTACTCCAGGACGTCCCGCTCCAGCGGCGTGAACGCGTCCGACTCCCGCCACCGCGGCACCTCGCGGGCCTTCGTCAGGTCCAGCCCCTCGTTGTGCGCCTGGAAGTAGCCGAGGTCCAGGCACCACGAGCAGCCGATGAGGGAAGCCGTGGCCATGTGGGCGTAGGACTTCAGGTCCTCGTCGCACGCGTGCCACCTCGACGACTTCTGGCCCAGGCCCACCGAGAACTTCAGGACGGCCGGGTTCTGCCAGAGGACGCCGAGCGACTGCGGCACCTTGCCGAACATCTTCTTGCTGAACGTCTTCACGACGGTCCCGTACAGCCCGGTGATCTCGAGCGCGGGGACGCGGGGGGTGCTGGTCATGTCTCCTCCAGGGGATGCGGTGTCGGGCACAAGACACCGGCCGAGGGGGATCTGTGACAGGTCTGCGTCAGACCGCCGGCGTGACCGCGTCGCGGGCGGGC
Source organism: Cellulomonas sp. P5_C5 (assembly GCF_054049655.1). NCBI lineage: Bacteria > Bacillati > Actinomycetota > Actinomycetes > Micrococcales > Cellulomonadaceae > Cellulomonas > Cellulomonas sp. P5_C5. Next base: position 3,162 of record NZ_JBFULY010000046.1, read on the forward strand.
CTCCTGCGCTCGCGGACCAGCAGGACGACCAGCGTCACGGCGGCGAGCGGGTAGACCACCGCCACCAGGAAGTTCGCCGCGCTGGTGAAGCCCCCGTCGCCGGGGTGCACCCCCGCCAGGAACGTCGAGAAGTCCCACGACCCGTGCAGCACCATCGCCGCGACGAGCACGGTGGTACCGCGCCGCACGAGGTAGAACGCCACGCCGGACAGGCCGGCGAAGACGACCTGGATCACGGCACCCGGCTCGCTGAGCAGCAGGTTGGTCAGATGGAACCCGCCGAACCACAGGCTCAGCCACCCGACGGCTGCAGCCTCGGAGCGGTCGCCCTGGCGCAGCGCGCGCAGGATGACCTCGTGGAACAGGGTCTCCTCGGTGAAGCCGACGAGGACGGCCGCCGCGAGGACCGCCAGCACGTGGGCCGGCTCGAACGCGGACCAGTCGACGCCCAGCAGCTGCAGCACCAGGGTGACGACCATGACCACCGGGAGCGCCCAGAGGAGCACCCCCATCGGGAGCCGGCGGGCGTCGCGGAAGACGAAGTCCCACCGCGCCCATACGAGGAACGCGACCAGCCAGACCGCACCGACGGCCAGCGGCAGCACGGCCGACCGCAGCGTGGAGTCGGCCGTGTCGAAGAAGTCCTCGTAGCCCACCCCCGACGCCAGCATGAGGCCGATGACGATCACGACGTAGACGGCGAACACGACCGCGGCGACGGGAACCACTGTGTGACGCGTGCGTGGGTGGTCGGTGCAGGGGCCAATGCCGCTCCTTGGTCGCTGGGCCTCGAACCTATCGAGCGGTGCAGCGACCGGCACGTCGGCGGTATCCAGGAGGCGGTCCGGGGGTCCTCAGTGGTGACMCCCAGGAGGAACCACCATGTCCGACGCCCCCGTGCGCCTCGTCCTCGACTGCCCCGCGGACGCGCACCGTGCAGCCGCTCTGCTCGCCGCCGGCACGCCCGTCGCGCACGGGTTCGGCCCGATCTACGCGCTGACGTCCCGCGGTGACGGTGTCCGGCGGGTCAACGCGCTGAAGGGCCGGCCGCTGGACCAGACCGGCAGCGTGACCGCGCCGACGGGCCACGTCCTCGACGCGTTCGACCTGTCGGCGCTGCCGCCCGCGGTGTCCCCGTCGCTGGTGCGGGACGTCGTCGACGCGTTCAGCGCCCTCGGCCCGTTCGGCTTCCGCGGCCCGGCCGCCGGTCACGTGCCCGCCGACCTGACTGCGGTCGACGGAGACACGACGACGACCCAGGTCATCGTGCCGGGCGACGGGTGCCCGTCGCAGGTGTTCCTGGCCGCCGCGTCCGACGCAGTCGGCGGTGAGCCGCTGGCGATCTCGTCGGCGAACCGGTCCCGGCACGTCACCGGCGGTCTCGACGCTCCCGTGCACTGGCGGGTCGACGGGCTGCGCGCCGAGCTCGGCGACGAGGACCTCGTGATCCTCGAGCACGACGACGACGCCGTCGCCCACGACCGGTTCCCGCTGCACACCACCGTGTCCACGACGATCCTCGGGTTCCACCGCGCCGAGGCGTCGCACGGGCGCGTGCACCTGGCGCTGGAGCGGCACGGGTCCCTGCACGTCACAGGCGTCGTCGCGATGCTCCGCGGCCTGGGCCTCGGGCTGACGATCGCCCCGCGCGCGGCGACCCGGCTGGTCGCCCGGACCTACGACGGCTTGCTCACCGAGTCAGCAGCGTGCTGAACCGGAGAAGTCTCAATCCCTCGCGAGAACGGCGGAGGGCGAGATCGCCGAAGGTAGCGTGACCCGCGATGTCCCACGAATGTCGACTCCACCCTCGACCGGGACGGCCCGTTCCCCGCCATTCTCAGGAGCCGACGTTGGATGACGAGATTCAGCTGATCAGCGACGGCGACGGCTTGGCGGTCCTTGGCGATGCGACGGCTGTCGAACGCTTCCTCGTGTCCGAGGGACTCTCGTCGAAGGCCCTCGGGCTGGAACGGCTCCGGCCGTCCCTGGGAACCGCGGCCGGCGTCGCGCAAGCCGGGTCCGAGATCACCGCCAACTCGGGTCGATGGGTGAAGCTGACGAAGGAGTCCGCGGAGCAGGTCAAGAAGTTCGGACTGATGAAGAGCTCGAAGACGGGCCTCGACCTCGGTGTCGTGCAGGGCAAGGGCGGCCAGATCAAGAGCGTCGTGCAGTTCACGAAGGGCTCTCTGACGAGCCCGGCGTTCCTGGCCGGTGCCGCGGGGATCATGGCGCAGGTCGCCATGCAGCAAGCCATGGACGAGATCACTGACTATCTCGCCGTGATCGACGAGAAGGTCGACGACGTGCTCCGCGCCCAGAAGGACTCCGTGCTGGCGGACATGATCGGGGCGCAGTTCGTCATCGAGGAGGCCATGACCGTCCGGGAGCACACGGGCCGTGTCTCCGACGTCACGTGGTCCAAGGTGCAGGTCACGCCAGCGACGATCGCGCGCACGCAGGCCTACTCGCTGCGTCAGCTCGACGCGCTGGCGGAGAAGCTGGAGCGCAAGACCCAGATCGGGKACCTCGCAAAGGCTGCGAAGACCGCAGAGTTGACCGCCGCCGACTGGCTCGCTGTTCTGGCCAGGTGCTTCCAGCTGCAGGACGCGATCGCCGTGCTGGAGCTCGACCGTGTGCTCGACGCGTCTCCCGACGAGCTGGACCGGCACCGCCTCGCGCTGAAGGCGGCCCGGCGGAACCGACTCGAGCTCATCTCGCGGAGCACCGAACGCCTCTTGGCTCGCATGGATGCGGCGGCTGGCGCGGCGAACACGAAGGTGTTGCTGCACCCGACCTCGTCCCGGGCCGTGGTGCAGTCGAGCAATCATGTCGCGGTCGCCGTCGTCGACTTCCACGGACGGCTCGGGATCGAGGCCGGCCGGGAGGCGCTGGAAGCGAGGCGGTGGCTGGACGCCGCCACCGACGCGAAGGACAAGGTGATCGAGGCGGGAACAGGCGGCTTCGATGCGGCTGGGCGCCTCGGCAATGAGACGGTCGTCCGGGCCAGGTCGGTGACGGGCAAGCTCTCCAGCGGCATCGTCGAACGTGCTCACCGTCGGCGCKGGAAAGACGACGACCGTTGAGCAGGCGCCCGCTGCGCGAGGTCTGACCAGCCGCGCCCCGGCGCACTCGGACCTGTCTGGAGACATGATGATCATCGCCCGCATCGACGGCGCCACCGACGCCCGGACGACCTCTGCCGTCGTCGAGCTGTTCGTCGCCTACCGGCACTTCTACGGTCGCCTCGACACGGACGACGACGCCCGAACGTTCCTGCGCCGCCGCGTGCAGACGCAGGACTCGTTCGTCTGGGCGGCGCTCGCCGGCGACGACGTCGCGGGGTTCGTGCAGGTCTACCCGGCGCACTCCTCGCTCGACCTCGGCACGGTCTGGTGGCTGAACGACCTCTTCGTCGCCCCGTCGTCCCGGACGCTCGGCGCCGGCCGGGCGCTGGTCCGGCACGTCCTCGACGAGGCCGCGACGCACGGCGTGACGGACGTCCGGCTGGAGACGCAACCGTCGAACACGACGGCGAGGGCCCTCTACGAGCGGCTCGGCTTCACGCTCGACGGGCCCTCCGCACCGGTCGACGAGCACGAAAGCGAGGCGTTCCTGACGTACCGGTACGCCGCCGTCGCGGGAGCGTGAGGATCCACGACCGCGTAGCTGTCGACTGCTGATCAGCCGCGCAGCAGCTTGCCGTAGGCGTCGCGGGCGTACCGGCCCCGGCGGACGGACAGGACGAGCAGACCTTCGGTGAACCCCCACAGACCCATGGCCAGGGCGGCGAGCCCGAGCGTGAAGAACCCGCCGACCACGGTGATGGCGAGCATCGTCAGGCCGCGGCGCCAGTAGCCGAGGTACATGCGGTGCAGGCCGAACGCGCCGAGGAAGATCCCGAGCAGCCCGGCCGCGACGCGGGACCGGGGCCACGCGGACGGCCTGAGCTGGAGATGGAGCCGCAGCCGTAGCCGTGGCCACTGCCGGGGCACGCGCACGGGGACCGGCTCCGGCACCGCGTCCTCGATGTCCGGCACGGGGCCCGGCGGGTACTGCACGGTCGCCGACAGCGGCTGGTACACGGGGGCCGGTGCGTGCATCGGGCGCCGGGTCACCACAGGGCGCTCGCGGACGTCGTCGTCCAGGTCGAGGACGACGGGCCGGTCGAGGGTGTCGGTCACGGGTGCTCCCGTGGGTCGAGCGCCGCGGGCTGCGGCGGATCCCCCGAGCGTAAGCCCGTCGGGCGTGCCGGGACAGTTCGAGCTAGCCGCCGACCGCCGCCAGCACCGCAGGGTCGGCGCAGCCGCGCGCGAAGCCGGCGATCCGGCGGTCGATGTCGCGCTGCAGGACGATGCGCCCGACGCGCTCCGCCAACGGCGCCAGCCAGTGCGGCCGGCACGTGAAGCTGTACCGCCAGACGGCCTTCGTGCCGCCGTCGGGAAGCGCCGTGAACCGCCAGCCGCCGGCCATGACCGCGAAGAACCACGGGCCGTCGACCATCTTCATCCCGACGTTCGTCGGCGGCTGGTAGGAGACGTACTCGCTGACCATGCGCAGCCCGGACCGGTGCCGGGTCAGGGTGCGGACGCCCTTGGCGGGGGCGGTGGCGTCGTCGAGGAACGCCTGCCGACGGATGAACGGGTCCCACCGCAGCCGGGTGTCGCCGGTGGTCTGGGACACCGCGAACGCGACCTCGGGCGGGATCGGGACGACGACCGACGACTCGACGATCACGGGGCACCGGCTCCGTCACGGTCGAGGGCGTTCTCGGGCTCCGGGCGGGACGCGAACAGGTTCAGGCCCAGCGCACCCGACAGGTACCGCGTCGCCAACCCGCCGCGGACGCTGTTGCCGGCCGCGTCGAGGCGGGGCGAGAACGTGCTCAGGCTGCCCTTGCCGGGCGCGACGGTCACGATGCCGCCGGACACGCCGCTCTTGCCGGGCAGCCCGATGCTGAACAGCCACTCGCCGGAGCGTTCGTACAGGCCACTCGTGGCAAGGGCGGCGAGCACGTACCGGCACACCGACGGGTCGACCACGCGCTCGCCCGTGACGGGGTTGACGCCGCCGTCGGCCAGGGTGGCGCCCATGACGGCCAGGTCGGTCGCGGAGACGAGCAGCGAGCACTGCCGCGTGTAGACGTCGGTGGTCTCCAGCGGGTCGTGGGCGATGCGGCCGTAGGACTCCAGCAGGCGCGCGATGGCCTGGTTGCGGCGGTTGTGGGCCGCCTCGGAGGAGTACACCTCCTCGTCGAGGGTCAGGGGGCGGCCGGCGAACGCGGACAGCCCCGCCTGCACGAACGCCCACTTGTCGGCTGCGGTCGCGCCCGGCACGAGGCTGGTGGTGGCCAGTGCACCCGCGTTGACCAGCGGGTTCATCGGGCTGCCCCCGTTGAGCTCGAGGGCCATCACCGAGTTGAACGGCAGGCCGGTGTTGTTCACCCCGACCTGCCGGAGCACGGCCTCGGGACCGAGCGCGTCGCACACGAGCGCGAACACGAACGCCTTGGACACGGACTGGATCGAGAACTCGTGCAGGGCGTCGCCGACGCTGTGGGACGCGCCCGTGACCGAGACGATGCTCAGGCCGAACAGCGCGGGATCGGCGTCGGCCAGCGCCGGGATGTAGTCCGCGACGGTGCCGTCGTCGACGCCTGCGTAGCGGTCGTACGCGTCCTGCATGAGCTGCACCACCAGCTCCTCGCGCGGCAGGCGTCCGGTGGAGATCAGCTGGGGGGCGTGGAAGTCGTCGTCGCTCACAGGGCTCATCCGAGCACACTCGGGTGCCGGACGTAGGGGTGGGAGCACCGCCGGTACGCCGAGCGCGACCTGGCCGTGCCGGAGGCTCAGCGCAGCGGCGCCCAGAACGACCACGGCTCGCCCTCGGGGCCGAGCGCGCCGTACTCGCGCACCCCGTAGGACTGGTCGGCGGGCGGGAACGTCACGGTGCCGCCGCGCGCGACGACGGCCGCGTGGTGGGCGTCGACGTCCTGGACGGTGACCACGAGCATGCCGGTCGCGGCTCCGAGGGTGGCCGGCGACGCGAGTCCCCACTCCGGCGCGACCCGGTGGAGCATGACCACCCCGTCCGCGGTGCGGACCTCGGCGTCCACGACGGTGCCGTCGTCGTCGCGGCGCAGCGGTCCGGGCTCCAGGCCGAACACGTCCACGAGGTGCCGGTGGGCCGCCTCCAGGTCGGCATAGACGAGGACGGCGATCCGGCGCAGCGGCTCGGTAGCGGCGACCGCGGTGTCCTCGAGGACGGCCAGGAGGCGACGGCAGACGTCCTCGTCGGCGGGCCCCTCGGCGGGGACCACGGTGAGCCGGTGCAGCAGCCGCTCCATCCGCAGCACCTGGTCCTCCAGCGTGGCCAGGTGCGTGCGCAGCGCGCCGTCGAGGGTCCAGGTCGGGTCGTCGAGCGCCGTCGCGATGTCCTCCAGGGACGTGCCGAACCGGCGCAGCACGCTGATCCGGTACAGCCGCTCCACCTGCTCGCGCCGGTACACGCGATGGCCCGCGGGCGTGCGGTCCGGCGTCAGGAGCCCGATGTCGTCGTAGTGGTGCAGCGTGCGGACGGTCAGGCCGGAGACGTCCGCGAGCTCGCCCACCCGCCACTCGTCGACCACGCTCGGCCCCGGGTCAGCGCGCCGGCGAGTGGATGGCCCAGCGGTGACCGAACGGGTCCACCAGCCAGCCGCGCTTCTCGTCTCCCTGGTCCGACGGCTCCCGGTCGGGCGTGGCGCCGGCGGCGACCGCGGCCGCGTACACCGCGGAGGCGTCGTCGACGCCGAGCACGAGCGCGCACGAGCTGTGCCCGAGCGTCGCGGGGGCGTAGGCGCCGTACTCGTGGAACTCGTCGGACAGGTAGAACGCGTCACCGGCGATGGTGAGGGCGACGAAGCCGATGCGGCCGTTCCCCTCGTCCCTCTCGCCGGTCTCCTGCGCACCGAACGCCGCCGAGTAGAACGCGATCGCCGCGGAGGCGTCGTGCACCGTCAGGTACGGGACCAGGCTCGTCATGCTCGCTCCTCGACTCGTGCGGCGCGCCGTCGTCGCCGTTGCGCCCGACGCTAGGCCCTCACGTCACGTGAGGTGCAAGCCCTGGGCTTCGTGTGGGTGGCGACGTCTAGCGTCGCGGTCATGGCTCCCACGCACCACACCCTGGACTACGTCGAGATCGCCGCACCGGACCTGCCGGCGGCGGTCGACTTCTACTCCCGCGCGTTCGGCTGGGAGTTCACCTCGTACGGCCCCGGCTACGCGGGCATCCGTTCCAGCGACGGCGACGGTGAGGTCGGCGGGCTGAGCGCGGAAGGCGTGCCGGGCACCGGTGGCCCGCTGGTCCTGCTCTTCTCCGCCGACCTCGACGCCACGGTCGCCGCGGTGCTGGCCGCCGGTGGGACCGTCGTCAACGGTCCGTACGACTTCCCGGGCGGCCGCCGGTTCCACTTCCAGGACCCGGCCGGCAACGAGCTAGGTGTCTGGGCGGCCGCGCCGGAGTAGGTCGGCCGACGGGGCGTGCCGGTCACGCCGTGACGGCGGCCTGAGCAGGCCGGCCGACGCGGGCCGTGCCGGTCACGCCGTGACAGGGGCCGGCACGCGACGGCGTCGGCGGACGCGGACTCCGACGGCCAGGACCAGACCGACGACGGTCCAGGCGTAGACGCCGAGGAAGCCCGCGAACTTCAGTGCGGCGACGCCGGAGTAGAGCAGGGCGACCGGTGCGCTGATCGAGGTCGGGTCGGCCAGCATGACGAAGGACACGAGGTTCTCGACGACGTCGAGCGACGCCGCGGCCGCCCCCAGCGGCACGAGCGCGAGCGCGATCCTGCGGGCCGGGTGGGTCGACGGGACGGCCCGGGCCACGCAGAGCAGCAGCGCGGTGAAGAAGACGGCGGTCGCGGCGATGAACGCGAAGTCCACCAGCTGCGTCTGCCAGTACACGCCGAGGGTGCCGTCCTGCTGCATGGTCCCGTACCAGCCCTCGAGCTTCGAGGCGCTGAAGGACAGCTGGCCCTCGTAGTACGGGACCGGATAGGCGGACCGGGCGTAGAACGAGTCGAGGACGGTCTGGGTCACGCGCTGGGCGACGAACCCGCCCGCCGTCAGGGCGAGCAGGAGCGGGAGGCGGGCGCTGGCGGCACGAGCGAGGACGGGGCGCTGAGTAGATTCCATGGAATGGAGTCTGTCCGGGGCTCCCGCTTGCTGTCAACCATTCCGCGGAATATTGTTTCGGCAGCCGAAGGGAGCTCCTGATGCCGACGCCGACCGGACCGCCCCGGCCCGAGCTGCAGGGTTGGGCCGTGCGCGAGCTCGCGATCGTGCACCAGCTCACCAGCACGCGACTCAACCGCGCGCTCAAGCCGCTGGGCCTCACGCTCACCCACGTGAGCCTGCTGACCCACCTCACCTACGTCCCCGCCGGGTGCTCGGTCGGGGAGATCGCCGAGGCGATGGAGGTCAACCAGCCGGCCGTGTCCAAGACCCTGCGCACGCTCACCGACCACGGCGCGGTGGACGTCGAGACGTCCGCCAGCGACGCGCGCCGGCGAGTGGTCCGGCTCACCGCGCGCGGCGCTGACCTCCTCTCCCAGGCGCGGCTGGCGATGCATCCCGAAGCCACGCACGTCTTCTCGGTGCTCCCCGACGACGAGCTGACCCGGCTCGCGAGCCTGCTCGCCGTCGTCCACGGCCACCTGGACCACGGCACGCCCTAGGGTCAGCCGACGCTGCAGGTGGGCGTGATGCTCCCTGCGGTGCCCGTGGCCTGGAAGCCGACCTCGGTGACCTGCCCGGCGCCGAGCGTGCCGTTCCAGGCGACGTTGGTCAGCTGGACCGCCCCGCTGCTGGCGGACCGGTTGATGTTCCACGAGTTCGTGATCGTGGCGCCGGACGGCAGCGTGAGGCCGACGTTCCACCGGCTGATCGGCGACGAGCCCGCGGTGACGCGGATGCTGGCCACGAAGCCGCCGGTCCACTGGTTGATCGACACCGTCGCCGTGCAGCCGCCGACGGGCGGGCTGGTCGGCGTGGGCGTGGGTGTCGGTGTCGGGGTGGGCGTCGGGGTCGTCGGCGTCGGCGTGGGGGTGGGGGTGGTCGGCGTGGGGGTGGGCGTGGGGGTCTGCGTCGGGCCGTCGGTCAGCACCGGGGCCTGCCAGTCGGCCCAGTCCGCGAGGCGACCCTGCGCCTTGCTGGAGATCCGCATGGCGCCGGGCGCGTTGCCGGTGCCGAGCAGGAACTTCTGGATGTTCTGCTGCAGCGGCGTCCGCCACTCGGCGCGGTTGGCGCAGTGGTTCCCGTCGGTGACGTCGGACCAGTACGTGATGTTCTCGCCGGCGCCCAGCGCCTTATAGACCTCCGCACCGCCCAGGGCCGCCACGCTCGCCGATCGCGGGCCGAGGTTCGCGATGTGCGGGTTGTCCATGATGAAGAGTCCCCGCGGGGCCACGAGACCGACGATCTGGTGCGTGTCCACGGGGAGCCGGTTCGGGCTGCCGGTGAACGTGCCGAACGCGTCGCCCAGCCACGGCTGCTCGCCGTACGCGCTGCTCAGGCTCTGCGCACCCTCGCCGGGGATGCCGCGGAAGATCGGCGCACCGGCGCTGCCGGACTCGATGGGCATGGTCAGGGCGATGCGCTGGTCGAACGCGCCGGCCACGAACGCGCCCTTGCCGAACCGCGAGCACCCGGTGACCCCGGTCGCGCCGGCCTTGAGGATGGTCCCGCCCGCCTGCTCGATGACGTCGATGATCCGGCTCACCCCCCAGGACCAGGCCATCAGCAGGCCGGTGCTGCTCTGCGCGCCGTAGAGCGTGTAGAACGCGCCCTGTTTGTTCGTGCGCCCCGTGCCCTCCTTGCCGACGGTGTACGGGTCGTAGCTGATGACGGCGGCACCGGCGGCCCGGATCGCGGCGGTGTCCGCGCCGAACCCGCCGTACACGATCACCGCCGGGAACGGTCCCGTGCCGCTGGGCAGCTGGACGCTCGCGGAGAAGCTCGAGCTCTTGCCCTGGTGGGTCGTGCTGACCGTGATGCTGGTCTGCGAGACGGTCCCGGTGACGGTCGCGGGCTTGCCGGGCTTCTCGCCGTAGACGAACTTCTCGGCCAGCCGCTTGGTCAGCTCGCGCTGGCACCGCCAGTCCGCCTTGGTGGCGATCCGGGTGCCGTTGAGCGTCGTGAACGGGTCGGGCAGCTTGGCGTTGGTCGGCAGTGCGCCCACGTCGGGCAGCGTCGGCACCGCGCAGCTCGCACCCTCGTCCTCGACGGCGGCCACGAACGGGGCTGCCTGGGCGGGAGCCTGGACGACGACGGCGACGGCCGTCAGCGCTGCGACCGACAGCGCGACGACCATCGAACGGATCCTGGACACGGAGTGCTCCCTCGGGACGGGCGCGCGATCCACGGTGACCGCTCGGCTCCGCTGACCGTCCGTCAGGACCGCGGACGGCGGCAAAGCGCTGAAACTGTTAAGCAGCCGCCAGCGAAACTTTTCGATACCTGGGGTCAGCCGGCGGGGCGGACCGCCACGGTGAGCAGGTGCGAGCTGAGGCCGAGGAGGCTGGGTTCCGCCTCGATCACGCGGGCCGCGTCGAGCACCACCGCACGGCGGTCCGGGTCGTCGAGCGCCGACGCCAGCGGCTTGATCCAGTGCGCCAGGCCCTCGACGCCGACGGTCTCCCGCACGACGAGGCCTGCCTCGGCCGCCTCCGCGGGGAGCTCGTCGGGGTGGTGGAAGTAGGCCGTCGTGAACCAGCGCGGGTCCCCGGTGGGGTTCTCGTGGACGCCGGTCGCCAGGTCCTGCGCGACGATCGCCCGGAACGCGGGGTCGAACAGGTAGGACTGCGCGAGCCCGTCGAACAGGGACGCGAACCGGTTGATCGCCATCGCGATCACCACCCCGCCCGGCACGACGACCCGCAGCGCCTCCCGCCAGGTGGCCAGCCGGTCCGCACGGTCGGTCAGGTGGTAGAGCGGGCCGAGCAGGAGGACGGCGGCGACCGACGCGTCGTCCGCGGGAAGTGCGCGAGCGTCACCGACGGACGCGGTGAATCGCGGGTTGTCGCCGAGCCTTGCCGAAGCCCGGGCGACGTGGCCGGGCAGCAGGTCCACCAGGTGCACGGTGTGGCCGTCGTCGAGCAGCCACTCGGAGTGCACCCCCGTCGCGCCGCCCACGTCGAGCACCCGCGTCCCGGGCGGCAGGTGGCGGCGGACGATCTCCTGCACCCGCGCCAGCTCCAGCCGGCCGAGACCCTGGCGGAGGCGCTGGTCCTCGTCGTAGGCGGTGTCGTAGTGATCGTGGATGGGAGGCTGCTCCATCGCTGCAACCTACGGTCCGGATCTGCGACACGGAACGTCATTGTCGACGGCCGGGCTACGGCGACTCCCGCCACTGCACCTTGCCGTACCTGGCCAGGTACTCCTGGAAGAGCTCGTCGTCCCGGCGCCTGGGGAAGCTCGAGCTCAGGTACCGCACCGACGGTTTCTCGAGGAGGGGCAGCACCAGGTCAGGAGTGAGGGCCGTGTCGGTCAGCCACACCTCCTCCAGCCGGGGCGTCTTCTCGAGCGCCGAGACGTCGGCGAGGCCCTTGCATCCCCAGACGCGGAACGTCGCCAGGTGATCGAGCCGCTGCAGGTCGGGGAGCGTCAGCGGTCCTCGGACGTTGAGGAGGTGGAGCTCCTCGACCTGCGTGAGGTCCGCCAGGAAGTCCCAGCCGGACCCCGGGTTCAGGCCGTTCAGGAACAGCCGCTTCAGCGTGCGGATCTCGGACAGGGCACGAGGATCGTCGACCTTGACCCTGATGAGGCTCAGGTCCTCCAGGTGCGGAAGGTCCTTCAGGAAGTCGAACGACCGGTGCCGCGTCCGCCAGAGCTCGACGACCTTCCTCGACCGGTACCTGCGGGTCAGGAGCTCCCGTTCCGGCTCGGCGAACCTGTCCTCGATGACGACCGCGCCCTTCACCACGCGGACGTGCTCTGACATGTGCGGACCCCTTCCGTGTGATCAGGAGACGAGGTCTCGCGCGGCGACCACCAGGAGGAGGACCGCCGTCACGACGGGCGCGAGCGCGGCCAGGACGATGGTGGTGCGGCTGCGCCAGCGCGGTGCCCGGCCGCGACGGGCCTGCACGATCCCGGCGACGAGCGCGGGCAGCGACGGGACCAGCGCGTACATCAGCACCACGACCGCGCCGAGCGTGCCGAACGACTGCGGGTTGCGCGCGCCGTCGACGGCGTACCCCCCCGCCACGGCGACGCCGAGGGCGCCGACGACTGCCAGCAGCAGCGCGACCCAGCCGATGATCGTCGCCCACGGGACCCGTCGCGCCACTGCCTGGTCGGTCATGCAGGGACAGTACCGACGGCGTCGCGTCCCCAGCGCCGGTAGACCACGACCGCCGTCAGGATCAGGAGCGGGAGCACGACGAGGCTCTCGGGGCGGACCCCGAAGAGCAGGGGCGTGTCGATGACGACGACGTCGGCGGACAGCAGCGGCCACGCCACGGCGTTCGCCATGCCGTGCCCGAGCACCGCGGGCCACACGCTGCCGGTGCGGTCCCGGGCGACGCCCCAGATCACGGCCATCGCCAGCACCGCGACCGAGAACATCGGGATCTGCACGGCCAGCGGGAGCGTCGTGTAGCCGTCGCCGAACGCGACGATGTAGGGCACGTGCCACACGGCCCACAGCACGCCGAYCGCCAGGTGCCGCCGCAGCGCCGGGACGCCGAGCGCGGCGAGCCGGGGCTCCAGGTACCCCCGCCAGCCGAACTCCTCGAACGCGGCGAACGTCAGGCGGGCGACCAGCCCGGTGGCGAACAGCGCGACGAACCGCTCCAGCGCACCGGGTGCCACGTGCACGTCGCCGACGAGCGCGCCGAGCGCGACCGGGACCGCGAACAGCACGGGGAAGAGCAGCAGCGCGACGGCGTACCAGCCGCGCTCGCGGCCGAGGCGCAGGCCGGCGTCGGCCCAGCCCTCGCGCCCGATCGTGCGCAGGCCGACGGCCATGAGGATCGGTCCCATGATGAACAGGAGGGCGCCGACGCTGGTCTCCGGGTCCGGCGACGACGCCATGACCAGACCGCCGAGAGTGGACAGGACGAGGACGCCGACGGCGTAGACCAGCACGCCTTGCCGGGTGGCGGGCTTGCGTGTGCGGGTGGCGGTCATGGTCACGAGGAGCTCCTTCGGGCGTGGGGCATCGCCCGGCCGCCGGGTGGCGGTCGGTCCGGTGGGAGGTGACTCAGTCGGTCAGCTCGGCGAGCAGGTCCTGGGCCCAGTCGAGCTCGGCGCGTGCGTGCACGAGCCCGTTGGCGAGGGTGGCGAGACGCAGGCGTGTCTCCAGGTCAGGGTGCGTGACCGCCTGCCGTGCGGCCTCCCCGGTCTGCTCCAGTACCGCGGCGAGCTCGCGGGCCTCCGCGGCGCGCTCCTCCAGGACGGCCCGCACGCGGTCCGTGCCGAGGCGGCCGACGAAGAACAGCCGCACCAGGAACACCTCGCGCGACGGCACGTACTCGACGGGTGCGGCGAGCCAGGAGTCGAGCTCGGCCAGCCCAGCGTCGGTGATGGAGTGCTCGCGCCGGTCCGGCTTGCCCTCCTGCGGGATCGTCTCGACGGACACGAGCCCGTCTGCCGCCAGGTGCCCGAGCGTGCGGTAGATCTGCGCCTGGTCGGCCGGCCAGAAGTGCGCGACCGACTCCTCCATGTGCTTGCGCAGGTCGTAGCCGGACATCGGGGCGATCGAGAGGAACCCGAGGACGGCGTGCTTGAGGGACATGGGTTGAACCTAGAGGACGCGTCTCCTATAAGACAAGTCCTCTATGGTTGTCGATCACTGTGTCCCTGACGGTGCGGCTCGCCACCCGTGCCTGACCTCGCGCGGCCCACCGACCGCCTTCCGGCGTCCGCGCGCGACGTCCTGCTCGAGGTGGCGCGACGATTCGGCGACGAGGGCCGCCCGCTCCGACCACCCGCCCACCGACTGGCCGTCGGTCGGTCGGCTCGTGTGGGACCGACCCGCCGTCCTCGACGTACGCTCGCCGGGGTCCGGTGATGGCACCGGCGCGTGACGGGGGCGGGATGCGCAGCGAGTACGCAGGTGAGGGGCTGAGCGAGGACGATCTCGCGTCGACGCCGTTGGAGCAGGTCCGCCGCTGGGTCGCCGAGGCGACGGCACGGCAGATGGAGCGCGGTGACGTCGTCGAGCCCACGGCGCTGTCCGTCGCGACGGTCGACGCCGACGGGCGCGCGAACGTCCGCACCGTGCTCATGCGCTTCCTCGACGAGCGCGGACCGGGCTTCGTCACCGACCTCGGTTCCACCAAGAGCCAGGAGATCGTCGCGACCGGCTCCGTCGCCGCGTCGCTGACCTGGCCGGCGATGTTCCGGGCGGTCCGGTTCCGCGGTCGCGCGGTCCCCGTGGGTCGCGACGAGATCGCCGCCTACTTCGCCACCCGGCCGTGGGGCTCGCGGATCAGCGCGTGGGCTTCGGACCAGTCCCGGCCCATCGCCGACCGGGCGTCCCTCGTCGCCGCGTACGAGCGGTACGCGGCCCTCTACCCGGACACCGGGTCCGCCGACGACGTCCCCGTCCCCGACGGGTGGGGCGGCTGGCGGGTCGAGTGCGACGAGGTCGAGCTGTGGGCGGGCCGCCGCGACCGGCTGCACGACCGGCTGGTGTTCACGCGCGTCGCGGCCGGCGGGCTGGACACCGCCGAGGCGTGGACGGTCCACCGCCGCCAGCCCTGAGCGGGCGCCGCGGACCAGGTCAGTCGAAGGCGGCGACGCCGGCTGCCCTGATCGGCGGCGGCGTGCCGCGCGCCGGTCAGAGGTGACGCACCATCTCGAGCTCCGGGCCGATGGAGCTCTCGAACGTGGCGCCCGAGGGCACGAAGCCGGCTCGCCGGTAGGCGCCCTGGGCGCGGGCGTTGTCCTGGTGGACACCGAGGGTCAGCTCGTCGAAGCCCAGGTCACGGGCCCACTGCGCGGCGGCCTCGAGCAACCGGTCGATCAGCCCTGAGCCCCGGTGCTCGTCGCGGACGTACACGCCGACCACGGTCGCCCGGCTCCGCTCGACCGGCCGCCCGTGGTAGTCGACCGTCCCGGCCCGCTGCGCGAGCACCGTGACGGAGCCGACCCAGGCGCTGCCCTCGACGGCGACGAGCTGCGTGACGTCGTCCCCGTCGGCCGCGCCGGCMGTGCGGCCCCGGTAGAAGTCGTCGGGTGCCGCCGCCGCGTCCCCGTACGTCTCCAGGAACGCGATGCCGGCGGCCTCGTCGCGGAGCGCGTCGAGCCGCAGCGCGCGTGCGGTCTCCCACTCGTCCACCCGGACGCGCCGGACGGTGGGCCGCAGGTCGATCTCCTGCGACGACGAGGCGCCGGGCCGGTAGTCGCCGTACCTGGCCCAGGTGAGCCGGACCCGGACCAGCACGACGGCGGGGTCGGCCAGCGACGCCTCGAACTGCGGGAACGCGGCGAGGTACGCCCGCGCGCAGGCGTCCCGGTCCGCACCGTCCGGCAGGTCGGCGATMCCCTCGGCCTGCACGGTGGTCCCGTCGCGACCTCCGAC
>NZ_JBFULY010000047.1:0-18118 GCF_054049655.1 Cellulomonas sp. P5_C5
ACCGGCACCCGCACCGGCGCCACCGGCTGCGGCAGCCGCGGCGGCGCCGGCCGCGAGACCGCCGCCCACGGGCAGCAGGACGCCGAGGGCGCCGAGCCCGAGGAGGCCGAGCACGAGGGGTGCGATGACGGCGCGCATGCCGTGGTTGACGTCGCCCAGCTCGAGCACGAGACCACGACAGGTGCCGCACTCCTCGAGGTGCGCCTCGACCTGCCCGGTCTCCCGCGTGCCCAGCCCGCCGCGGACGTAGGCGCCGAGCTTGCCGGCGACGTTCCGGCACCCGTCGTCGAGGGGGTCCTGCAGGTGCTGCTGCAGGTACGCCTGGCGCAGGCCCTCCCGCGCCCGGTACGCCAGCGCGGCCGTGCCGTTCGCGGTCAGCCCGAGGATGGGTGCGATCTCCGCGGGCGTCAGGCCCTCGACCTCGGTGTGCCAGAGCACGGCCTGCCACCGCTCGGGCAGCGAGTGGAACGCGCGCGCGACCACCCCGCGCTCGAAGCCGGCGAGCGCAGGCTCCTCCGCGGTGCCGGCCAGGGCGGTCCCCGCCTCGAGGACGGCGATGTCGTCGGTCGGCTGGACGCGTCGGTTCTTCTCGCGCCGCAGTCCCGCCACCCGACGCACGACGGTGAAGAKGTACGCGCGGAACGCCGCCTCGGGTCCGTTGCCCCGCTCGATGGCACCGAAGACGGCGGTGAACGAGTCGGCGACGACGTCGTCCGCGTCCTCCGGGGAGTCCGAGTACTGCCGGGCGACCACCCAGGCAGCGCCCGCGTGGCGCTCGTAGAGCGCGCCGATGGCAGCAGTGTCTCCGGAGCGCGCAGAGGCAATCAGCTCCGCGTCCCCGGTGACACCGCTGTCCAGCTGCGTGCTTGCTGACACGAACGGCTCCCGTCGGCATTCCTCGTCCGACGGCACAGCCTGCCATATGCGGCGTTTCCACATAAGCAGGGTGAAAGTTCGCCGGGTGAAAAGCCGCCCGAGTGGCGTCACACCCGACAGGTGTTGTCCTCTCATCCAGCGTGACGATCAACTCAGGGTCAAACAACGCCGCCTTCCCGACGGACGCGATGCCCTCGACGCTGCGGGAACGCTGGCGCGACGAGAGCGTCGGGTCGGTCTGGCTCCGACCGTCCGACTGGTACCACCCGGCGGTCGACGGGCTCGCCACCGCCCTGCTCACGACAGGGGACACCGCCGCCGCCGCCGGGGAGCTGGGCCAGGCCCGGGGCCATGACGGCGTCGGGATCGGTGAGGCGCTGGACGACCTGGCCTGCCTGTACCGGACCCTCGGCGCCAACGAGCCGCCGATGCCGGTCCTGCGCGCCCTGTGCGAGGGCTGGGCCGACGCCCAGGCCGGCGCCGTCGTCTTCGGCGCCGCGACGGACCCGGAGTCCGGGCTGCCGAGCCGTCAGTACCTGGCGCTCCGGCTCGCCGAGACCTACCGCGACGCGGCGCTGCCCACCCAGCGCGCACGCACCGTGACCGACCTCGGGCACCACCTGGTGATCATCGACGTCGCGACGGGGGACGTCGACCCGTTCACCCGGGCCGCCCGGTCCGCCGCGGTGGGCGCCGCCATGACCGTGACCTACGGCGACGGGCACCCGATGGCGACGCTGGGCGGCGGCGTCTTCGCCGTCCTGGCACGCGCCGACGAGGACCCGCACCCGCCGCTCGAGGCACTGCACCAGGAGATCGCCCGCCGCTGCGAGCTGCTCAAGGTCCAGGCGTCGACGCGGCAGCCCGTCCGCGTCTGGATCGAGCCGCTGCCGAGCACCCACGAGCAGGCGCTGCGGATGCTCGACCGGGTCGCGCGGCCCTGACCCGCTGTTCTCGACAGGTGTCGAGGAGGTAAAGCGCAGGTCAGGGACTTCTCGGTAGTCGACGGGGGACATCTCGGGCGAATGCGTCTACCGTCGATCCATGAACAGCGCTGGACTTGCTCCGAGCGACCCCACGACGCCTTCAGAACGAAGGGCCGCTGAGGTCGCTGAGTCGTACCCGCCCGACCTCCCCACCCAGCCCGACCGCCGGTCGACCGTGCCCGCCGACCAGCCCCTCCCTCCCGTCGACGAGGCCCTCGCCGCCTCCGCCGAACCCGGCCCGCTCCTCGCCTCCGGCACGACCGCCGACGTGTTCGCCCTCGACGACCTGCACGTGCTGCGCCGCTACCGCTCCGGTGCCGACGCCTGCCCCGAGGTGATCCTGCTGCGGCACGTCGTCGCGCACGACTTCCCCGCCCCCGCCGTCCTCGAGGCCAGCGGACCCGACCTGGTCATGGAGCGGCTGCACGGTCCGACGCTCTTGCAGGCGCTCGCGGCCGGCGAGGTGTCCCTGTCCGACGCGGCCCGCATCCTGCACGACCTGCACACCCGGCTCCACGCGATCCCGGCGCCCGCCGGGTGGAGGCAGGACGAGGACGGCGCGTGGCCTCAGGTCCCGTCCGGCCCGGTGGTCGTCCACCTCGACCTGCACCCGGGCAACGTGTTCCTCACCGAGACGCACGGGCCTGCGCTGGTCGACTGGGCCAACGCCCGTTCGGGCACCGCGGAGCTGGACGTCTCCCTGACCGCCCTGATCATCGCCGAGGTCGCCGTCGACGCCGGCGGCGTGTACTCGCAGGCGGCCCGGGCGCTCCTGGCAGCGTTCCTCACGGCCACGGACGTCGACCCGGTGGCCGAGCTGGACACGGCGGCTGCCCTGCGCGCCCAGGATCCCTCGCTGGTCCCCGGCGAGCGTGAGCTGGTCCCCGCCGCCGCGGTGCTGGTCCGGGACCTGGTCCAGGTCGCCTCGCACCCCTGATCGCAGGAACGACGACGGCCGCCCCGGTCAGCGGGGCGGCCGTCGTCGTGCGTGGGGTCAGCGGGCGCTGAACGTGAGGCAGTCCGCCTCTTCGTGGCCGGCGCCGACGCGGATGGACTCCGCGGTGCACTCGAGCGACGTGTTGTGCACGCACTCGGCGCGCTGGCAGGCGCCGACGTGGGTGATCACCTTGTCGAGACCGCCCTTGGTGCCGAGCGGGAAGAACGTGGTGCACTGCGCGTCGCCCGTGGTGCCGCCGATGTTCACGGCGGCGGCGTGGCAGTGGGAGTGGTCGTTGTACGAGCAGCCGGCGACCGAACACTCGGCGACTGCGGGCATGTCCATCAGGGTGCTCATGTCGACCTCCGTGGGGGCGGGACGTGCGTGCTTCCTTCGACGGTAGACCCGTCCCACGCACCCTGCCTAGCAAGGAAGGCCTGACTTACCCGCAGGTCAGAGGCACAATCCAGGTGAGGCTCGCCTTACGTCCGGGACGACCGCACCCGGCTGACGAGCTCCTTGACGGCGAGCACGACGCCGACGGCACCGACCAGCGGGAACATCCAGACGAGCCAACCGGCTCCGTCACCGGTCGGCAGCGCGACGGCAATGACGACGCCGACCAGCGTGACCAGCAGCGACGCACCGAGGCTGCAGATCAGGCCCCACATCCCGACGACCGTCGCCGCGCCCCGGACCGCCACGCTCGCGGCCTGCAGGTGGACCTGGCCGGCGTCGGGCCGGGTCCACGGGCTCGGCGCCGCGATCCCGGCGTCCCCCGCCGGCGCGGGACCGGCTGGCGACCAGGCTGCACCGTAGGGGGTGATCCCGTCGGGACCGGGGGCGGCCACCGCAGGTCGCGACCCGGCCGGCAGCGCGTCGTTGATCGCGTCGACGAGAAGCTGCTCGCCGAACCCCGCGAGGGAGCCGAGCACCCCGCCCTTCGTGCGGAGCTGGTGGACGGCCTCGACGGCTGCCTGGTGCTCGGCCGACACCCGCGTGTCTCCCCCCGCCGCGCGTGCCTGCTCGGCCAGCAGCGCGGCGAGCGGTGAACCGGCGTACCGCTCGTCGGTGACCGGCGGGTAGGCGTGGGTCAGCTGCTCGTTCGGTCCGTACCAGGTGACCGGCCCGATCCCCCCGGTGACCTCCTGCCCGAGGACCGGCTTGCCCGCGGCTCGCGCCGGCTGCACGTGCTCGGTCCAGCGCGCGCCGTCCCACCACCGGAGCATCCCGTCCCGCTGCGGGTCCGGATACCAGCTCGGTGCGACTGCGTCCACGGGGGCTCCTGTGCTTGAGGGCTCCGACGGCGACGGCCGGTTCCGCAGAGGAATCGGCCGTTCGTCGCGCGAGGTTGAGTGCCGGGTCAGGACGAGTGCGTCGCCCTACCGCCCTCGCACGCCCCCGTGGCGCGACGTCACGGGTTCAACCTGGCCCACGCTCAAGCCGGACGGACGCGCGGCCGACACAGTGCCATGAGTCTTTTCCGTCGTCATTCTCCTGCCCCCGCACCCGCGGCTCCCCCGTCGGCGGCGCCGAGCACCGAGAGCGGACCGTCCGAGGAGCTCATGGCCCTCGCCGAGCTCGCGCTCGGTCACGCGGTCCACTCGGTCGTGCCCGAGGGCGGTCCCCTCATCCCCTTCGCGATCATCGAGAACGCCGACGGGGAGCGGGCCCTCCACCGCTTCATGGACGAGCTGTCGGCAGCGCAGCAGCACGCCCGTGACGAGGTCAGGTCCGCGCCCACCGCCGTCCGCGCCGCGATCGCGTGGGACGGGTACCTGACGCTGGACGGTCAGCGGCAGGACGCCGTGTTCGTGGAGGCGTCGGACCGGGGCAGGGCGAGCATCGTCGTCGCCCACCGGTACCGCGACGTGCCGGACGCCGCCGAGCCGATCGGCGGCCCGGTGATGGTCGAGCGCGGCGGGCCGCTGCTCTAGGAGGCGCCGAGAAACGACCGAACGGCCGACCCCCCAGGGGGCCGGCCGTTCGTGTGCGGTGGGCGACGGGTCAGAAGTCMCAGTCGTCGTCCTCGGTGTTGACGGCCTTGCCGATGACGTACGACGAGCCGGACCCGGAGAAGAAGTCGTGGTTCTCGTCGGCGTTCGGGGACAGGGCCGACAGGATCGCCGGGTTCACGTCGGTCTCGTCGCGCGGGAAGAGCGACTCGTAGCCGAGGTTCATCAGGGCCTTGTTGGCGTTGTAGCGCAGGAACTTCTTGACGTCCTCGGTCAGGCCGACGCCGTCGTAGAGGTCCTGCGTGTACTCGACCTCGTTGTCGTACAGCTCGAAGAGGAGCTCGAACGTGTAGTCCTTGAGCTCCGCCTTCTCGGCGGCCGACAGCTTCTCGAGGCCCTTCTGGTACTTGTAGCCGATGTAGTACCCGTGCACGGCCTCGTCGCGGATGATCAGGCGGATGAGGTCGGCCGTGTTGGTGAGCTTGGCGCGGCTGGACCAGTACATCGGCAGGTAGAAGCCCGAGTAGAAGAGGAACGACTCCAGCAGGGTGCTGGCGACCTTCCGCTTCAGGGGCGAGTCGCCGCGGTAGTAGTCCATGACGATCTCGGCCTTGCGCTGCAGGTTCGGGTTCTCCTCCGACCAGCGGAACGCCTCGTCGATCTCCTTGGTGGAGCACAGCGTCGAGAAGATCGAGCTGTACGACTTGGCGTGCACCGACTCCATGAACGCGATGTTCGTGTAGACGGCCTCCTCGTGCGGCGTGATCGCGTCCGGGATCAGCGAGACGGCGCCGACCGTGCCCTGGATGGTGTCCAGGAGGGTCAGGCCGGTGAAGACGCGCATCGTGAGCGTCTTCTCCTGCTCCGTCAGCGTGGCCCACGACTGCACGTCGTTGGAGACCGGGACCTTCTCCGGCAGCCAGAAGTTGCCGACGAGGCGGTCCCAGACGTCCGCGTCCTTGTCGTCGTCGAGCCGGTTCCAGTTGATCGCGGAGACGCGGCTGACGAGCTTGAGCTTCTCGCTCATCGGAGTGCTTCCTTCGTGTCGTTCAGAGAATCCAGAGAAGTGGTCAGAGCATGCACGAGACGCAGCCCTCGACCTCGGTGCCCTCGAGTGCAAGCTGGCGCAGGCGGATGTAGTAGATCGTCTTGATGCCCTTGCGCCAGGCGTAGATCTGCGCCTTGTTCAGGTCCCGGGTGGTGGCCGTGTCCTTGAAGAACAGGGTCAGCGACAGGCCCTGGTCGACGTGCTGCGTCGCCTCGGCGTAGGTGTCGATGACCTTCTCGTAGCCGATCTCGTACGCGTCCTGGTAGTACTCCAGGTTGTCGTTCGTCATGAACGGCGCCGGGTAGTAGACGCGGCCGATCTTGCCTTCCTTGCGGATCTCGATCTTCGACGCGATCGGGTGGATCGAGCTCGTCGAGTGGTTGATGTACGAGATCGAGCCCGTCGGCGGGACGGCCTGGAGGTTCTGGTTGTAGATGCCGTGCTCCTTCACGAGCTCGGCAAGCGCACGCCAGTCGTCCTGTGTCGGGATGTGCACGCCGGCCTCGGCGAACAGCGCCTCGATGCGGGCCGTCTTCGGCTTCCACTCCTTCTCCGTGTACTTCTCGAAGTACTCGCCCGTCGCGTACTTGGAGTCCTCGAACCCGAAGAACTTCTGCTGGCGCTCCTGCGCGAGCAGGTTCGACGCACGGATGGCGTGGTACGCCACCGTGTAGAAGTAGATGTTGGTGAAGTCGAGGCCCTCGTCGGACCCGTAGAAGATGCGCTCGCGGGCCAGGTAGCCGTGCAGGTTCATCTGGCCGAGGCCGATGGCGTGGCCGCCGGCGTTCGCCTTCTTGATCGACGGGACCGACTCGATGTCCGTCTGGTCGGAGACACCGGTCAGGGCACGGATCGCGGTCTCGACGGACTTGCCGAAGTCGGGCGAGTCCATCGACAGCGCGATGTTCATCGAGCCGAGGTTGCAGGAGATGTCGCGGCCGACCGTCTTGTACGAGAGGTCCTCGTTGTACTCCGACGGCGTCGAGACCTGCAGGATCTCCGAGCACAGGTTCGAGTGCGTGATCTTGCCGGCGATCGGGTTGGCCCGGTTCACCGTGTCCTCGAACATGACGTACGGGTAGCCGGACTCGAACTGCAGCTCCGCGAGCGTCTGGAAGAACTCGCGCGCGCTGATCTTGGTCTTCTTGATCCGCGCGTCGTCGACCATCTCGTAGTACTTCTCGGTGACGTTGATGTCCGCGAACGGCACCCCGTACACGCGCTCGACGTCGTACGGCGAGAACAGGTACATGGGCTCGTTCTTCTTCGCCAGCTCGAACGTGATGTCCGGGATGACGACGCCCAGCGAGAGGGTCTTGATGCGGATCTTCTCGTCGGCGTTCTCGCGCTTGGTGTCGAGGAACCGGTAGATGTCCGGGTGGTGCGCGTGCAGGTACACGGCCCCGGCACCCTGGCGGGCACCGAGCTGGTTGGCGTACGAGAACGAGTCTTCGAGGAGCTTCATCACGGGGATGACGCCCGAGCTCTGGTTCTCGATGTGCTTGATGGGCGCGCCGTGCTCGCGGATGTTGCTGAGCAGGAGCGCCACGCCGCCGCCGCGCTTGGACAGCTGCAGGGCGGAGTTGATGCCGCGCGCGATGGACTCCATGTTGTCCTCGATGCGCAGCAGGAAGCAGGAGACGGGCTCGCCGCGCTGCGCCTTGCCGAGATTGAGGAACGTCGGCGTGGCCGGCTGGAAGCGGCCGGAGACGATCTCGTCGACCAGGGAGATCGCGAAGTCCTGGTTTCCCTCCGCCAGGGCGAGGGCGACCATGCAGACGCGGTCCTCGAAGCGCTCCAGGTACCGCTTCCCGTCGAACGTCTTCAGCGTGTACGACGTGTAGTACTTGAACGCGCCGAGGAACGTCTGGAAGCGGAACTTCTTGGAGTACGCGTACTCGAAGAGCGTCTTGATGAACGCGCGGTCGTACTGCCCGAGGACCTCGGGGTCGTAGTACTTGTTCTCGACCAGGTAGTCGAGCTTCTCGTTGAGGTCGTGGAAGAAGACCGTGTTCTGGTTGACGTGCTGCAGGAAGTACGCGCGCGCCGCCTCACGGTCCTTGTCGAACTGGATCTCACCGTCCGCGCCGTACAGGTTCAGCATGGCGTTGAGGGCGTGGTAATCCAGGCCCGACGTCTCTACGCGGGTATCTGCGACTGTCGTTGCCAAAATCTTCCCAATCCCTCGCGGACGTTGTGCACGTCCTCTGTCGTCCCCATGAGCTCGAAGCCATACAGGTAGGGGACGTGGCACTTGGCCGCGATGATGTCCCCCGCGATGCAGTACTTCTCGCCGAAGTTGGTGTTGCCGGCCGCGATGACTCCGCGGATCAGCGCACGGTTGTCCTCGTCGTTGAGGAACTTGATGACCTGCTTCGGTACTGCGCCACCTTCGTTACCTCCGCCGTACGTCGGCAGGATCAGCACGTACGGCTCGGAGGCGTGCAGGAACGGGTCTGTCGGACGCAACGGGATGCGCTGCGCCGACAGACCGAGCTTCTGCACGAATCGGTGGGTGTTGTCCGAGGCGGAGGAGAAGTAGACCAGGGAGCTCATCGGYCGGTTCCCCTCACCTCGGGTCGTGCGTGGTGCTCACGTGAAGACGCCGTGCGGGCGCAGAAGAGCCCGCCGAACCGGCGCGGTGTCGAGACCAGCGCCGATCCGGGGAGTCTCCGTCAGGCGACTGCCGTGGCCAGTCGGTCGGCCAGCGCCTTGATGCGGTCGGGGCGGTAGCCCGACCAGTGCTCGCCGTCGACGATCACGACGGGGGCCTGGAGGTGACCGAGCGACATGACGTAGTCACGCGCGTCGGCGTCCTCGCTGATGTCGACCACCGTGTAGTCGGTGTCGAGCTTGTCGAGCGCGCGGTAGGTCGCGGTGCACTGCACGCACGCCGGCTTGCTGTAGACCGTGATCGTCATGGTGGCTCCCCGTGTCCTGTCTGCGGCACGCTCCCCCCGGAGCGTTCGCGAAGCTGTGTCTCTCTGAAGCTGAAGGGCCCGTCTTCCGGACCTGATTCACGCTGCGACTGCGCTGAGACCCTTGTGAAGTTCTCTGCACTGCGTCGTGACTAGACACTACACCTAGGGGTCCCACACGCAACGGACCACTAGGGGTTGTAGTGACAAGCGTGTCATTCTTCACCCTGTGGAGAAGTTCCAGGCTACCGCGCACCACTGACACAGCCCCCGACCAGCGCCGATGCACCGCCGTGCACAGGCATCCACAGGGGGCCGTCCGGCGCCCACAAGGTGCTCCACAGGCAGTCCACACCCGCACTGTCCGGTTCGTCGTGAATGCCGTGCACGACACGCCAGAACCGATGCGCACGACACGCCAGGACCCCGTCGGGGACATGTACCCGAACGGCTGACGGGACCCGCTGTCACCGTCGTGCGGGATGCTGTCCCCGTGCAGATCACCACGCTCGGGGCGCTCGCCGTCGACGGTCGCCCCGTCCGCGGCGACCGCCTGGTGGCCCTCGTCGGGGCGCTCCTCGACGCCCGCGGGCGGGGGGTGTCGTCGGCGGCGCTCGTCGAGGACGTGTGGGAGGGCATCCCGCCCGACGACGCGGCCGGGGCGGTGCAGGCGCTCGTCTCGCGCGCCCGACGGCTGGGGTTCGCGATCGAGACGGCCCCCGGCGGCTACCGCCTGCCGACGGACGGTCTGCAGATCGACGTCGTCGACGCCGAGGACCTGCTCGCGAGCGGCCGGGACGCTCTGCGCTCGGGCGAGGCCGCGCACGCCCAGGACCTCGGCCGGCAGGCCCGCGCGCTGCTCCCGGGGGTCCCCGACCTCGACGACCCGGCGACCGCGCACCTGCTCGCCGGCGTGGTGACGCTGCAGGCCGAGGCCGGGCTCGCGCTCGGTCGCGTCGACGACCTCGTKGAGGACCTGCGGCGCTGCGCGCTGCGGACGCCGCCCGACGAGCCGCTGGTCGCCCTCCTGGTCCGCGTGCTCGCCGCGCAGGGCCGCGACGCCGAGGCGCTCGAGGTGGTCGAGCACCTGCGCTCCGAGCTCGCCGACCGGTACGGCACCGACCCGTCGCCCGTCGTCGCCCAGGCCCACCTCGCGCTGCTGCGCGGAGAGCTGGCGTCCGAGCCCGCCGCGCCGAGCCGCGCCGTCGTCGCGCTGCCTGCCCCCTGGCGCCGGCCGGCGACCGCGCTGGTCGGCCGCGACGACGACCTCACGCAGGTCGAGAGCGCGCTCGGGCAGGGGCCGCTCGTGACCATCGTCGCGACGGGCGGGGCCGGCAAGACCCGGCTGGCCGGCGAGGTCGCGCGCCGCGCGGTCGCCGCTGGGCGCTCGGTGCGGGTCGTCGAGCTGGCCGGTCTGCGCGCGCCCACCGAGGTGCTGCCCACCGTGCTCGCCGCGATCGGCGGGTCGGACGTGAGCGCCGCGCGCGCGGACCTGACGACCGAGCGCCGGCTCCTGACCCCGGAGGACCGGTTGCGGCTCGCCGCCCAGGACCTCGACGGGCTGATCGTGCTCGACAACTGCGAGCACGTGCTCGACGCCGCCGCGGTGGTCGTCGGCGACCTGCTGTCCGTCGCCTCCCCCGACGTCGTCGTGCTGGCCACGAGCCGTGCTCCCCTCGGCCTGGTGGGCGAGGGCGTGCACCGGCTGCGGGCCCTGCCCGACGCCGACGCGCTCGAGCTGCTGGAGACGCGGGCACGCGCCGGGCGGGCGGGCGTGGGCTGGCAGCCGGACCGCGCTCTGGAGCTGTGCCACCGGCTGGACAACCTCCCGCTCGCGCTCGAGCTGGCCGCGGCACGCCTGCGGTCCATGACCGTCGAGGACGTGCTCGACGGCCTGTCGGACCGGTTCGCGCTGCTCGACGACGCCCTGCGCGGGCTGCCCGAGCGGCATGCCAGCCTGTGGGCGATGGTCGACTGGAGCCGGGAGCTGCTCGACCCGTCCGACCGTGCGCTGGTCCAGCGGCTGGCCGTCGTGCCGACGTCGTTCACGGCGGAGACAGCCGTCGCGGTGTCGGGTGCGCATCCCGCGGGAGTCCGACGAGGGCTCGCCACCCTCGTCGAGCAGTCGCTGCTCACGCTCGACGAGGACGACGGCGGGCTGGCGCGCTACCGGATGCTCGAGACGGTCCGGGAGTACGGCGAGGTGCGGCTCGACGTCGCCGGCGAGCGGCCCGCGGCCATGGCCGGGCTGGTCCGCTGGGCGGCCGCGACCGCGGCCCGGCTCGGTGCGGACTTCGTCGGCGCCGGGCAGCTGGTCGCGTTCGACCGCTGCGCCACCGAGCAGGAGACCTTCGTCGCCGCGCTGCGGTGGGCCGTCGACCACGGGGACGAACCCGGTGCCGTCGACATCGCCAGCGCGCTGTTCCACCTCTGGAGCATCCGCGGGCTGCACGTCGAGTGCGTCGAGTGGGCGATGCGGCTCCTGCACGCCGACGACCCGGCCGCGCGCCGGGCGTCGACCCTGTTCCAGGGTGCCGCGGCGGGTCGGGCGCTGCCCGACGCCGACCGGGTGACCACCGCCGGCGTCTTCGCGGCAGTCAACGCCGGCGTCGCCACCTCGCAGCGTCCCGTCGCGCTGGCGTGGCGCGCGATCCGGCGCGTGCTCGCCGACCGGCCGGCGGAGGTGTCCCCGCGGATGCGCGCGCTCGCCGCGACCCTGCCCGCGCTCGGCTCCCCCGACGTCGACCAGAGCCTGGCCGCGGCGCAGCGGATGGTCGAGGCCGACGACGACTTCCTGCAGGGCCTCGGGCTCTTCATGCGTGCCGCGGTGCGGGAGAACGCCGGCGACCCGTCGATGTCCAGTGCCGACGCGCGCGAGGCGTACCGCCGGTTCCAGTCCATCGGCGACCACTGGGGCATGGGGATGGCGGCGCAGGGCATCGGCCAGTGGGAGAGCGCGCGCAACGGCGGTGACTCCGAGCGGTGGCTGCGGGAGAGCCTGGAGCACCTCGAGCTGGTCGGTGCCATGCAGGACGTGCGCAGCCTCCGGGTCCAGCTGGACATGCAGCGCGCGCTGGCGGGCGACGAGCAGGCCACGGCACAGCTGCGCGAGGTGACGACCTCCATGCAGGCGGACGACGTGGACGCCGCGCAGGCCCACCTCGGCCTGGCGCAGGTGGCGTCGCAGGCGGGACGGGTGCAAGAGGCGATCGACCACGCCGAGGCGGCGGCAGCGCTGGTCACCGCCACGCGCGTCCCCATGCACCAGGCACGCGTCGTGTTCCTCGTCGCCGTCGCCGTCACGCACCTGCACGTCGCGGCGCTGCCCGGCGAGCACACCACGGCCTCGGTGGACCGCGCGGTCGAGCTGCTCCGGGCGGCGGGGGCCGACGCGGCCGTGACCAGCGACATGCCCGTGCTCGGGACCTACGCGCTCGGCTTCGCGGAGCTGGCCGCCTACCGGGGCGAGGACGACCGCGCACACGAGCTGTGGGCCCTCGGCACGCGGCTCGGCGCCAACCTCGTGCCCTACTTCCAGCTGGGCCTGGGCGGGTCGAAGGCCGAGCCGGTGGGCGACGGCACCGCCCGGGGCGCGCTGCTCACGCAGTGGCAGGCCCTGCGCCCGGCGCAGGCAGCCGCACGGGTGCGGGAGCTGACGCACGACGCCGGCTGAGACGGTTCCCCGTCCCAGCCGGCGTCGGTGCGGTGTCGTCAGACCTTGCGGCGGTACGCGCGCATGGCCAGCGGCAGGAACACCGCGACCAGCCCGACGCACCACGCCAGCGTCCAGTAGACGCTGTCACCCATCGGCGTGCCGAGGAACAGGCCGCGCATCGCCGCGACCAGGTGGGTCAGCGGGTTCCACGCCACGAAGTTCTGCATCCAGCTGGGCAGCGTCGCGGCGGGGACGAACACGTTCGACGCGAAGCTCAGCGGCATGATGATGAGGAACATGATCCCCTGCACCGCGCCGGAGGTCCGGACCTTCATCCCGACGAACACGGAGACCCAGCTCAGGCACAGGGCGAACAGCACGGCGAGCAG
Source organism: Cellulomonas sp. P5_C5 (assembly GCF_054049655.1). Taxonomy (NCBI): domain Bacteria; kingdom Bacillati; phylum Actinomycetota; class Actinomycetes; order Micrococcales; family Cellulomonadaceae; genus Cellulomonas; species Cellulomonas sp. P5_C5. The sequence continues at coordinate 12,765 of NZ_JBFULY010000047.1, forward strand.
GCAGCCGGCGACCGCGCTCAGCGGGTCGGTGAGGATCCGGAAGCCCATCAGGTACCCGACGATGAACGTCGACAGGATGACGATCACGTAGCGGACCACGTCCCCGAGCACGGCGCCGATCAGCGGCGACGACCGCGGGATGGGCAGCGACTTGAAGCGGTCGAAGATGCCCTTGTCCAGGTCGGTGTTGAGGTTGACCCCGATCGCGATCGCGCCCTGCGCGATGGTCTGCGCCAGGATGCCCGGCAGCAGGAACTGCAGGTAGGTGTGGGTGTCACCCGCCACCGCGCCGCCGAAGATGTAGACGAAGATCACGAGGAAGATCGCCGGCTGCAGCGTGACGTCGATGAGCGCCTCGGGCGTCCGCCACGTCTTGATCAGGCTGCGCTTCGCCAGCGACAGCGAGTGCCGGACCAGCGGGAACGGCTTGTGGGTGGCGGTCGCGGCCGACGTGGGGGCCAGACGCGGGGCTCGGGGCTGCGTGAGCGTGGTCATCAGGCCACCTCCTTCTCGGTCGTGCCGGTCGTGTCGTCCTCAGAGGCCGTGCGGCCGGTGAGGGAGAAGAACACCTCGTCCAGGCTGGGCAGGTGCAGGGACAGCTYGGTGACGCCGATCCCGGCGCTCGCCAGGCGGGACACCGTGGCGGTGAGCGCCGAGTCGTCGGCGACGGGGACCGCGAGGACGCCCTTGCGGATCTCCTCCGGCCCGCCGGTGCCCGTCGACACGTGGCCCAGGATGGTCGCGGCCTCCTCCAGGCGCGTCAGGTCCGACGGGCGCACCTCGAGCGTCTGCCCGCCGACCACGCGCTTCAGCCCCTMGGGGGTGTCGTGCGCGATGACGCGACCGTGGTCGATGACCGTGATCTCGTCGGCGAGCGCGTCCGCCTCCTCCAGGTACTGCGTCGTCAGCAGGACGGTCGAGCCGTCCGTGACCAGCGAGCGCACGACGTCCCACATGTCCTCGCGCTTGGCGGGGTCCAGGCCGGTCGTCGGCTCGTCGAGGAAGATCACGTCCGGGCGGCCGACGAGGCTCGCGGCCAGGTCGAGCCGGCGACGCATGCCACCCGAGTACGTCTTGGCCGGGCGGTCCGCGGCCGCAGTCAGGTCGAACCACTCCAGCAGCTCGGCGGCGCGGGCACGGGCGCCGGCGCGGCCGAGGTCCAGCAGCGTGCCGAACAGGACGAGGTTCTGGCGGCCGGAGAGGTCCTCGTCGACGGACGCGTACTGGCCGGTGAGGCCGATCGACTGCCGGACGCGCTCGGCGTCCTTGACCACGTCGAAACCGCCGATGCGGGCGTGGCCGGAGTCGGGGACGAGCAGGGTGGACAGGATGCGGACCGCCGTCGTCTTGCCGGCACCGTTGGGGCCGAGCACACCGAGGACGGTGCCGCGAGCGACGGCGAGATCGACGCCCTGGAGGGCCTTCGTCTCGCCGAAGTGCTTGACGAGGCCTTCGGCCTCGATCACCAGGTCTTGTGTCATGGCTCCAGCGTGGAGGGGCGCGCTGACAGCCCACCGACACGCGGCTGACACGGCCGGTGTCGGCGCGACGTCCGCCGATTCGAGCGCCCCGAGCACCGATCCTGCGGACGTCCGAGGAAGTGAGCGCCGGAGCAACCACATCCTCGGACGCTGCTCGTGATCGACCGGGATGTCCGAGGAAGTGAGCGCTGGAACGGCCAGATGCTCGGACGTTGCAGGTCAGCGCAGCGCCGCGAGCAGGCGGTCCAGCTCGTCGTCGGACGTGTAGTAGTGCGGGCTCGCACGGACGACCTCCGTGAGGCCGCGGGCACCGAAGTCGAGCTGGGCCGACGAGATGCGGGTGACGCTGACGTTCACGCCCGCGGCGGCGACCCGGGCGCGGACCTCGTCGGCACGCATCCCGTCGACCGTGAAGGTGACGATGCCGGACTTGCGCACCCCCTTGTCGCGCACCGTGACGCCGAGGGTCTGGGACAGGTCCTCGCGCAGCCGTTCTGCGAGGCCGGTGACACGCTCCTCGATCTGCGCCAAACCGTAGGAGAGCGCGTAGTCGACGGCCGCACCGAGACCCAGGATGTCGGCGATCGACCGTTCCCACGTCTCGAACCGCAGGGCGCCCGGGACCACCTCGTAGGACGTCGGCGACGTCCACCGGGCCGCGCCGAGGCCGAGGACGGGCGGCACCAGGCTGTCGGTGATCGCACGGCTCGCGTACAGGAAGCCGGTGCCGCGCGGTCCGCGCAGGAACTTGCGGCCCGTGGCGGCGAGCAGGTCACAGCCGAGGGTCTCGACGTCGACGTCGAGCTGGCCGACCGACTGGCACGCGTCGAGCAGGAACGGGACGCCGGCCCTCCTGGTGAGGGCGCCCACCGCCTGCGCGGGATTGACGACGCCGCCCCCGGTCGGGATGTGCGTCAGCGCGACGAGGGCGACGTCGCTGTCGAGCCGGCGCTCCAGCCGGTCGAGGTCGACCTGGCCGTGCTCGTCGTCCTCGATCACCTCGAGGGTCGCGCCGGAGCGCTCGCACGCCTGCAGGAGGGCGATCGCGTTGCTGATGTACTCGGTGCGCGCGGTGAGGATGCGCTGGCCGGGCTTGAGCGGGATCGACGAGAACGCGACGTTCCAGGCGGCGGTCGCGCTCTGCACCAGCGCGATCTCGTCCGCCTGCGCACCGACCAGCCGCGCGACCGAGGCGTACACGTCGGCCACCCGCGCCTCGGACTCGGCCTCCGCCTCGTACGGACCGATCTCCGCCTCGCGCGTGAGGTGGGCGACCACGGTGTCCGTCACGACGCTCGGGCGCAGCGCACCACCGGCGTTGTTCAGGTGGGCGACGTGGTCGATGCCGGGCGTGTCACGGCGGGCGCGGTCGAGATCGATCGTCACGATCAGGGAGTCTAGGCAGCGCACACTAGCCGAACGAGGGTCAGCGGCTGCTCGGGCGCCAGAGGACGACGGCGGCGCGGTCGGCCGTCGTCGTCGGTCGGCGGCTGCGGCTGGCTGTGCGGTTGACGGCGACGACGTCGCCGCGGGGGTCGGCCGTGAAGATGCGGCGGCCCGGGTCGACGAACGCGCGCAGGTACTCGACCTGCCGCTTCAGCTGCTCGAGCTCGGTCTCGAGCTCGAGGATCCGCTTGATGCCGGCCAGGTTGACGCCCTCGTCCTGGGACAGCCGCTGCACCTCGCGCAGCGTCGCGATGTCCCGCAGCGAGTACCGCCGGCCGCGGCCGCTGGCCCGGCTGGGGATGACCAGACCGAGCCGGTCGTACTGGCGCAGGGTCTGCGGGTGCATGCCGGCCAGCTCGGCTGCGACCGAGATGACGTAGACCTTGGCGTCCTCGGCAGGCATGGCTACTTCTTGGCCGCGTCGAGCAGGTCTGCGCGCACGTCCTCACCGGACGTCGCGATGCCGAACGCCTGGACGGCCTCGCGGGCGGCGGCACTGAGCCGCTGCGGCACGACGACCTGGACGGTGATGAGCAGATCGCCCTTGCTGCCGGGGATGCCCTTGCCCTTGACGCGCAGGACACGGCCCGACGGGGTGCCCTCGGGGACCTTGACCCGGACGGTCGACCCGTCGAGCGTCGGCACCTCGATCGTGGCGCCCAGCGCGGCCTCGTCGAACGCGACGGGGACCGTGATCCGCAGGTTCTCGCCGTCGATGGTGAACACGGGGTGCGGGGTGACGCGGACGGTGATGACGAGGTCGCCCGCAGGCCCGCCACCGGCGCCGGGGCGGCCCTTGCCGCGCAGCCGGATCTTCTGGCCGTCGCGGACCCCCGCGGGGATACGCGCGTTGACCGTGCGGCCCTCGACGGTGAGCGACACCGTCGACCCCTCGACCGCCTGCCGGAAGGGCAGGGTCGCGCTGGTGGCCAGGTCGGCGCCCTGCTGCGGACCGAACCCTCCCGCGCCGCCGCCGTTGCCGAACAGCCCGCCGAGCAGGTCCTCGAAGCCGGCCGCGCCGCCGGGGGCGTTGGTGTACCGGACGCGACCGCCGCCGGGCTGTCCCCCGCCGAACATGCCGCCGAAGACGTCCTCGAAGCCGGCGCCGCCGCGGCCGCCCGAGGTGAACCGCGGGCCGCCCGCCATGGCACGCAGCTGGTCGTACTGGCCGCGCTGCTCCGGGTCGGACAGCACCGCGTAGGCCTCGCCGACGTCCTTGAACCGCGCCTCCGCCTTGGCGTCCCCCGGGTTGTGGTCCGGGTGCTCCTGGCGCGCGAGCTTGCGGTACGCCTTCTTGATGGTGGCGGCGTCGGCGTCCTTGGGGACGCCGAGGACCGAGTAGAAGTCCTTCTCGAGCCAGTCCTGACCGGTCACGCCGCTCCTTCCTTGATGTTCGTCCGAGGCCCCACGTGTCTGACAGACACGCGGGACCTCGGACGCTACTGCGCTTCTTACGCCTCGGGGTCCACGACCGCGACGCGGGCCGCCCGGATGACCCGGTCGGGCGTGCGGTACCCCGGCTGGAGCACCATCTGCACGGTCGACTCCGTGACGTCCGCGGAGTGCGAGTGCATGAGCGCCTCGTGCACCGCGGGGTCGAACGTCTCCCCCGCCTCGCCGTAGCGGACCACGCCGAACCGGCCGAGGGTGCCCTCGAGCTTCTCCGCGATCGAGACGAACGGTCCGGTGAGGTCACCGTGCTGGCGGGCCAGCTCGATGTCGTCCAGCACCGGGATGAGCGCCTCCACGATGGTGTGCACACCGCGCTCGTGGGCGGCGAGGGCGTCGGCCTTCGACCGCTTCACGAACCCGGAGTACTGCTGCTCGAGGTTGTAGTAGGCCGCCTGCGACCGCTGCAGCTCCTCGAGCCGCTCGGCCGCCAGCTTCTCGACGGCGACGAGCCCCTCGAGCACGACCTCCTCCTCGGCGGAGGCCGCGATGGACTCCGCGTCGGCGAGGATCTGCTCCTCGGGGGTCAGCTCCTCGTTGGCGTCGTCGGGACCCGTCGTCACTTGCGAGCCTCGTCCTCGTCGTCGACGATCTCGGCGTCCACGACGTCCTCGTCGGACGTGGTGTCCGCCGCGGGCTGCTCGTCGGCCGGCGCGTTCGCCGCCATGTTGTCCGCCGAGTAGATCGCCTCGCCGATCTTCTGGCTCACCGCGAGCAGGGCCGAGTGCTTGGCCTTGACCTCGTCGATGTCGGTGCCCGCGAGCGCCGTCTTCAGCTCGGTGACCGCGGTCTGCACCTCGGTCTTCACGTCCTCGGGCAGCTTGTCCGCGTTGTCGGCCAGCAGCTTGTCGGTCGAGTAGGCCAGCTGCTCGGCCGTGTTGCGGGTCTCGGCCTCCTCGCGACGCGCCTTGTCCTCGGCGGCGTGCTCCTCGGCCTCGCGCACCATGCGCTCGATGTCCTCCTTGGGGAGGGCCGAGC
>NZ_JBFULY010000048.1:0-15296 GCF_054049655.1 Cellulomonas sp. P5_C5
CCTGCCGGAGCATGTGGCGGCGGCGGTGTTCGCCCTGACCGGCCCCGACCTGGTCCAGACCACGGGCCTGCACGTCCCGGTCGACTCCGGCGTCGCCGCAGCCTTCCTCCGCTGAGCACCAGAAGGAATCACCGACGTGACGAACCGCCAAGTCCCCCAGTGGTCCGAGCTCAAGCCGCTCATGCGGCCCAAGCCCATCCGCTTCAATCCGACCGACCGTCGGCTCGCGGACGCTCTGACGATCGCGGACCTGCGAACTCTCGCCCGCAAGCGCACCCCGCGTTCGGTGTTCGACTACACCGACGGTGCCGCCGAGGCTGAGATCAGCCTGGGTCGCGCTCGCTCGCTCTTCCGGAACCTCGAGCTCCGCCCGTCGATCCTGCACGACGTGTCGTCCGTCGACACGACGACGGAGATGCTCGGCAAGCCCGCCGCCGTCCCCTTCTCCTTCGCGCCCACGGGGTTCACGCGGATGATGCACCACGAGGGTGAGCGTGCCGTGGTCCGGGTCGCCGAGCGTCGGGGGATCCCGTACGCGCTGTCGACGATGGGTACCACCTCGATCGAGGACGTCGCGAAGGCGGCGCCCGACGCGCGCACATGGTTCCAGCTCTATGTGTGGAAGGACCGCTCGGCAGGCGAGGACCTGATGGCCCGCGCGAAGGCTGCCGGGTACGAGGCGCTTCAGCTGACGGTTGACGTCCCGGTGGCAGGCGCACGTCTGCGCGACGCGCGCAACGGGTTCGCGATCCCGCCGGCCCTCACGGTCAAGACGGTGCTCGACGCAGCGACGCACCCGGCATGGTGGATGAACCTGCTCACCACCGAGCCGCTGGCGTTCGCCTCGTTGAGCTCGTGGTCGGGCACGGTCGGTGACCTGCTCGACAAGCTCTTCGACCCGACGATGACGCTCGCGGACCTCGAGTGGCTGCGGTCCTCGTGGGAAGGCCCGCTCGTCATCAAGGGCATCCAGACCGTCGAGGATGCCCGCCTGGTCACCGACGCCGGCGCGGACGCGATCGTGCTCTCCAACCACGGCGGCCGCCAGCTCGACCGGGCCCCGGTGCCGCTGCKCCTCTTGCCGGACGTGGTCGAGGCCGTCGGAGACCGGACCGAGGTCTGGGCGGACACCGGAATCATGTCCGGCGCCGACATCGTTGCCGCCCTCGCGCTCGGTGCTGACGCGACGATGGTCGGCCGCGCCTACCTGTACGGGCTGATGGCCGGCGGCGAGCGGGGAGTCGACCGCGCGGCCGAGATCTTGACTCGCGAGGTCCGCCGCACCATGGCCCTGCTCGGCGTCACGCGCGTCGACGAGCTCGGCMCGCAGCACGTGCGGCTGCCATGAGGCAGTGCTGCTCCAGCGGTGAATCCGCCGATCACCGAGGAGCGGGTCGGCGACACGGAGTCCGGCTGGGGCGCGACTCATGACGACCTATGCCGCAGTCGATCTCGGTGCCACCAGCGGGCGGGTGCTGACCGGACGCCTGTCCGGCGGGCGGCTGCTCACCCATGAGGTGGCTCGGTTCGAGAACACGCCGGCCCGTGTGCCCGTCGGCGGTCGACAGGTCCTGCACTGGGACGTGCTCTCGCTGTGGTCGGGTATCCGCACCGGGCTTGCCACCGCGCACCGGCACGGCGGGTTCGACTCCGTCGGGGTGGACACCTGGGCGGTCGACTACGGCCTGCTCGACGCGGACGGCGCCCTGCTGGGAAACCCCGTGCACTACCGCGACGAACGCACCGCCGGGATGTCGGAACGGTTCTTCTCGACGATGCCGGCCGCGGAGCACTACGCCCTCACCGGCGCCCAGGTGCAACCGTTCAACACCGTGTTCCAGCTGCTCTCCGCAGCCGGCACCGCCCAGGTCCGCTCCGCCGCCGAGCTGCTGCTGATGCCGGACCTGCTGACCGCCTGGCTCAGCGGCGTCGCCGTCGCCGAGGTCACCAACGCCTCCACCACAGGCCTGCTCGACGTCGACACCCGCACCTGGAGCCGGCAGGTCCTGGACCACCTCGCCGACGCCGCGGGCACCGACATGTCCGCCCTGCTACCTCGACTCGTCGAACCCGGCACCGTGCTCGGGCCGCTGCGCCCCGACCTCGCGTGGGGTGATGCCCAGGTCGTCGCGGTCGGCTCGCACGACACCGCCTCCGCGGTCGCGGCCGTCCCGATGACCGACCCCGAGCACGCCGCCTACATCTCCTCAGGCACCTGGTCCCTGGTCGGGGTCGAGCTCACGGCGCCGATCCGCACCGAGGCATCGCGAGCGTTGAACGTCACCAACGAGCTCGGCGTCGACGGCACCGTCCGCTACCTCAAGAACGTCGCCGGCCTGTGGCTGCTCACCGAGTCACAGCGCACCTGGAAGTCTCAAGGCGCAACGACCGCCCTGCCCGATCTCCTCGCCGCCGCGGCCGACGTCCCGACCTGCCGGACGGTCATCGACGTCGACGACCCCGTCTTCGCCGCGCCGGGAGACATGCCCGCACGGATCCGCGGCGCCGCACGCGCGAGCGGACAACCCGTCCCGGAGGACCAGGCCGCGACGACCCGCTGCATCCTCGACTCCCTCGCGCTGGCCTACCGGCGCGCGGTGCGCACCGTCGCGGAGCTGTCCGGCCGAGACGTCCGCGTCCTCCACATCGTCGGCGGGGGCTCGCAGAACCGGTTGTTGTGCCAGCTCACCGCCGACGCGACCGGACTCCCCGTTCTGGCTGGTCCCGCTGAGGGCACCGCGATGGGCAGCCTGCTCGTGCAGGCGTGGGCGCTCGGCGACCTCAACGGCGGGCTGCCCGCGATCCGTGAGGTCGTCGCGGCCTCCACCGGCGTCGTCCGGTACGAAGCCACCCGGGACACCCAGGCCTGGGACCGGGCCGACGACCTGCTGCGGGACCGACCGCAGCCGCACAGGAGGTAGACCATGTACACAGCCCCGCCTCGTCCCAGCCTCAACGAGCTCCTCACATCGATGGGCTCGGCCGGTGCTCGGATCTGCGAGATCGACGCCTCCGAGGCCGGTGCCGGAAACCTGTCGATCTACGTCGGCTGGGACCTCGAGGTCCGACGCCGGTTCCCCGTCGCCGAGCAGATCGCCCTGCCCGCGCCCGCCCCGGCGCTGGTCGGCCGCACGATCCTGGTCACCGGGTCCGGTCGCCGTCTGCGCCAGATCCAGGAGGACCCCGAAGCCAACATCGGCGTCGTCCTCGTGCACGAGGACGGCCTCACCGCGACCCTCTACACCTCACCGCGCCGCTTGTTCGAGCGGCTCACCAGCGAGTTCAACTCCCACCTCGCGGTCCACCAGGACCAGGTCGCCCGCCGTGGCGTCGACTTCCAAGCCGTCGTTCACGCCCAGCCGATGAACCTGACCTACCTGTCGCACATCCCCGCCTACCGGGACACCGCCGCGATGAACGCCCGCATCCTGCGCTGGGAACCCGAGTCGATCGTGTCCCTGTCGGCCGGCATCGGCGTCTTGGAGTTCATGATCCCCGGCTCGACCGAGCTCATGGCCGCCAACGTCGAGGGCCTGCGCGAGTTCGAGATCGTCCTGTGGTCGAAGCACGGCGTCATGGCCCGTTCCGATCTGTCCATCACCCGTGCTGTCGACCGCGTCGAGTACGCCGAGACCGGAGCCCGCTACGAGTACATGGACCTCGTCGCCGGCAGCCGCGCCGAAGGCCTCACCTCCGAGCAGATCGGGTCCGTCGCCCGCGAGTTCGACATCGACTCTCGCTGGGTGCACTGACGAGCTGGACTCGTTGTCCGGTGCGTCGACCGACCCCCACGCGGTCCGTGCGCCGGGTGCGAATCGCACGCGGGCGCAGTCGATCTCGGTCTTCGCGTCGGGGTTGCGGATGGTGTCGATGTACACGGTCCCGGTGAACCAGTCTTCGGGTCCGGGAGCGGTCTGCCCACCGCTCTGCGTGACGACCTCGCCGGGTTCGGGGTCATCGCCGGCGGGCATGCCATCCATGGAGAGGGCCGGGTCTATCGAGGCGGTCTTCTCGACCGTGTTGTAGCCGACGAAGGGGAGAGTCAGTGGCCCAGGTCGCGTGCGGCAGGGTTGTCCCGCAGCCGTGCTTGCAGTGTGGTGCCGCCGATCGTGACGATGACGGCAGCTTCTGGCGCGACTGCGGTCGAGTCCGGTGTGGTGCTCGGCGAGGGGCCACGGCCGATGTCCTCTCGAGGGTCGGGACCGACTCGCGCGTGCCGGAGCTCGTACAGGCTGTCAGGCTCAGCGCGAGCAGTGTGGCGGCCGCGGTCAGGATCTCGATGGCTCGGGTCGAGGCTGATCGCACGGGGTACGTCCTTCAGGCCGGAGTCAGGCCCACACAGCGGGATGGTGCGGGCCTGACCCTGTGCCGTCAGAAGGTGAGCAGGACCTTGGTGGCGCGCCGTTCGTCCATGGCCTTGTAGCCGTCGGCGGCCTGCTCGAGGGGCAGGGTGAGGTCGAAGACCTTGCCCGGGTCGATGGCGCGGTCCCAGATGAGCGTGATGAGCTCGGGCAGGAAGCGGCGCACGGGCGCGGGCCCACCGTGCAGGTGCACACCCGAGAAGAACAGCTCCTCACCGGGCAACGACACGTCGTGGGAGACGCCGACGTAGCCGACGTGTCCGCTGGCCCGGGTGGCGCGGATGGCCTGCAGCATCGACTCCTGGGTGCCGACGGCCTCGATCGTGCTGTGTGCGCCGAGCCCGCCGGTGAGCTCCTTGATGCGTGCCACACCCTCGTCCCCGCGCTCCTCGACGATGTCGGTGGCGCCGAACTCACGGGCGAGGGCCTGCCGGTCGGCGTGACGCGACATCGCGATGATCCGCTCGGCGCCGAGCTGCTTGGCGGCGAGAACGCCGAGGAGGCCGACCGCGCCGTCCCCGACGACGGCGACGGTCTTGCCCTGGCCGACCTCGGCCGCGACGGCGGCGAACCAGCCGGTGCCGAGCACGTCGGAGGCCGCGAGCAACGACGGGATGAGGTCGGGGTCCGGCGTCCCGGGGGTGGCGACGAGCGTGCCGTCGGCGTGCGGGATCCGCGCGTACTCGGCCTGGGCGCCGGGGACCGCGCCGGGTCCGCGGTGGATGCAGTGGGTCTGGTAGCCGGCCTGGCAGATCTCACAGGTGTTGTMGGAGGAGAAGAACGAGCCGACGACGAAGTCGCCGACCTTGACGTTCACCACGTCCGAGCCGACCTCCGCGACGACACCGACGTACTCGTGGCCCATCGGCTGGTGGTCCACGTCGTCTGCCCCTCGATAGGGCCACAGGTCGGAGCCGCAGATGCAGGTCGCGGCGACCTTGATGATCGCGTCGGTCGGCTCGAGGATCGTCGGCCGCTCGGTCTGGTCGACCCGGACGTCGCCCGGGGCGTACATGACGACTGCGCGCATGGTGGTGGTGCCTCTCTGTCGGTATTGCCACCACCGAACCGCACCGTGCGCGCGACGGGGAGTCCCTGACGTGGGGTGTACCGGTGGTGCACCCCACGTCATGGACTCCCTCGCCGACTTCGCCGGGCCTACCGTCGTGTCATGGACAATCGAGCGGACGTGCGCGAGTTCCTCATGTCGCGGCGCGCGAAGGTCACCCCCGACGAGGCGGGTGTCATCGGCGGGACCAACCGGCGCGTGCCGGGCTTGCGCCGCAGCGAGGTCGCGGCCGTGGCGGGCGTGAGCGTCGAGTACTACGCCAAGCTCGAGCGAGGCGCGATCGGCGGGGCGTCGGCGTCCGTCCTGGATGCCGTCGCGGGGGCGCTGCAGMTCGACGACACCGAGCGCGCGCACCTGTTCGACCTGGCACGCGCAGCGGACGGCGTCCCGTCGTCTGGACGGCCCCGCCGTCGCGCGACACGCTCGTCGGCGCCCAGGCCGAGCCTGCAGTGGGCCTTGTCGGCAATCACCGACGGGGTCGCGTTCGTGCGCGACCAGCGTCAGGACCTGCTGGCGACCAACGCGCTCGGCCGCGCCTTCTACTCCCCGGTCATCGGGGACGGTGGCCGCACACCCAACCTCGCCCGGTTCCAGTTCCTCGATCCTGCGGCCCGTGACTTCTACCCCGACTGGGACCAGTTCGCGCAGATGTGCGTCGCGATCATGCGCGCCGAGGCCGGCCGAGACCCGCACGACAGGGGACTGCAGGACCTCGTCGGCGAGCTCTCCACCCGCAGCGAGACCTTCCGCCGCCTCTGGGGCGCRCACGACGTCCGGACCCACGGAGCAGGAACCAAACGGTTCCACCATCCGGTGGTCGGCGAGCTCACGCTCGCCTACGAGGAGCTCGCCATCACCGCCGAGCCCGGCCAGGTGCTGATGGTCTACACAGCCGAACCCGGCTCACCGTCGGCCGACCGCCTGCGCCTCCTCGCCTGGTGGGCGGCCGACCCCGCGCGCGCAGACGCCGAAGGCACCGGCGCCGCCCACTCCGTCGACCACCGGACCAGCAGATGAACCTCGACGACTTCCTCGACCACGTGCGGACCGGTGCCACCATCGAGGGCGGCACCGCGGAGCACTCCTACCTGCACGAGCTCGCCCAGGACGCGCTGCGGATCACCGCGGAGCTCAACAGCGGCTACCACACCCCGCAGGAGGTCCGGGCGTTGCTGGCCCGGCTGACCGGCCGCACGGTGCCCGAGTCGGTGACGGTCTTCCCCCCGTTCCACTGCGAGTTCGGCAAGAACCTCACGCTCGGCGACGACGTCTTCATCAACATGGGCTGCACGTTCCAGGACGCCGGAGGCATCACCATCGGGGCCGGCACGCTCATCGGACACGGCAGCACCGTGGTCACCCTCAACCACGCGGTCGACCCAGCCCGACGTGCCGACATGGTCCCTGCACCCGTCGTCATCGGGCGCAAGGTCTGGCTCGGCGCGGGCGTCACGGTCGTCCCGGGCGTGACGATCGGCGACGGCGCGATCGTCGGCGCCGGCGCGGTCGTCACCAAGRACGTGCCGGCCGATGCGATCGTGGCCGGCGTCCCAGCCCGACCGATCCGAACCACAGGCTTCCACGCCTCCGACGACTAAGGGCGCACGTGTCGGTGCGGTGTCGGAGGAGGATCCTCACCGCTCGCGGGGGCATCCGTCTGGTGGCGTTCGGCGGCGCTGGTTAGCGCTGCGAGGGCCGAGGCGTCAGCGTGTCGGGCTATGCGTCGGCTGCGACGACGATGTCCCAGGAAGCGGCGTCCGGTTGGCCGGCGATCCACGCCTGTGTCTTGGCGATTGTCTCGTCGAGCGAGGTCGACAGGCTCGCGCGCCCAAGCCCGTGGTCCTCGCCGCCCTCGCGAGCGCCGAAGTACCTCAGGTAGATCGGGTTCTCACGCGTCGCGCCGATGAATCCGTAGATGATGACCACGGTGCGCTCGCTGTGCCGTGACGCGGACCTCGCAGCTTCCTTCACCGACAGCGCGAGCTCGGCGGTGGCTCCACCGTCGGCGTCCGCGACGGCTTGCTTGACGCGTTMGGCGATGGTGACCGTGATGCAGTCGGGCAGGGGTTGCGTCGGGTCGAAGATGAGGCCGCCGTGGTCGAGCGGGTAGACCTTGAGCCCGGCAGCTTCCGCGGCGTCCGTCTCGACGGTGGTCGGTGCGCTCGCGCACGGCATCGGGACGAATGTCGRTGTCGGCGACGACGTGGGGGTGACGCTCGCGCGTGGCGCGGCGGCTGGCGGGGTGATGCTCGTGGAGCACCCGCTCAACAGCGTGGCCGCGAGAGTGAGCGACGCGAGCCCGAAGGTGACTCGGCCCGCGGTCACTTGAGGATCACGACCTGCGCGGGGTGCGCATCCAGGAACGGCTTGACGGTTGCAAGCACCGTGTCGGGCGAGCGCTGGTCCCAGTCGCGAGTCGGGATCTGGTTGTACAGCGCGTCGTTGAGGGCCTTGCTCTCCGGTGTCAGGAACCCGCCGCCGTACCCGTCCCGGTAGGCCTTGGCGTGACCCGGAACGTGGACGCGGATGAACGGGTACACCACGAACAGCCGGAAGTTGGCAGCCACCACGGCATCGCTGACTGGCCCGTCCATGTCCGGCTCGGCAGACGTCTGCTCGGCGGCGAGCTGTTCGGCGGTCACCGACGCGACCGAGGTGACGAACATGTCGTCGTACACGACCTGCGGGATCGTCGCAGCCGGGTCGACGACGAGCCCGGTGCCGTCCCCACGTGGGCTGACGTAGACGTTGCCGCCGGCGGCGCGGACGGCCTCGATGTCGGTGGCCGGAACGACCGTGCCGACGACGACGGTGATCGGGGCCACGGTCGGTTCTGGGGTCGTCGGCGCCGGTTCCGGTGCCTTCACGGCTGCGGCGACTGGTGGCTCCGGGGCGTTCGCAGCGGGGCCGCACCCGCTGAGGGCCAGGCCGGCGGCGAGGGCGACCGTGAGGGCGACGGCAGACGTGCGGTGCGTGATCATCGTTCACGTCTATCGGTGCAGTCGCGGCACATCTGGAGGCGGGCGACCCGGAGTGTGGCGCAACGCACGAGCGCTGCTGGCGCTCGGGGTGCTGCCCTGGGCTCCGAGGGCTGTGGTTGTTCGGGTCGCGCCGTTCTGGGAGCCCCAGGGCGCGACCGGGTTAACCGAGCGTGTCGAAGACGTCGGGCTCACGCTCTCCGGGCGTCTCCTCCGGCGCGACTCCGACGAGGCGGTGCGACTCGATCGAGTCCAGGCGGAGAACGAGCGCGTAGTGGGTATCGGGATAGTTCTCCAGCTGGACCCACACCAGGCCGCCAGCGACACTGACGATGCGCCCGAGGTGAGAGTCACCGGAGGCCGTGCGGATCCCTACCTGCGTGCCGCTCTCCTTGGCACCGAGGAGCTGCCTGGTGATGATTCCCTCTGCTTGGCTCATGCTCAGCAGGGTAGGGCCGCAGGATCAGCGCCCGGCCGGACGCCGCGCACGGTGCGCCCGTCCTGCGTGCGTCGTCGGGCACAGTTGCACAAGCGGCTGCGTCGGCTGCGAGGTCCCGTGCTCAGAAAGTGTCGTCGCACCCGACACATTCTCTGGCCGGCCGAGGTCGACGATGTCGCCGGCTGTTCGACCGGCTAGCAGCATGAGCCCCTGAGCGCGGTCTGCGTTCCGTGCGGCGAGCGCCGCGGGTGACCTCGCCCCGGTCAGGACGTCGTCGATGAGCGAGCCCCCGTGGGCGGCGACAGCCCGCGCCCACCCGATGATTGCGTGCGCGACGTCGATATGTCTTGCGAGCTCGCGCGTGCCGATGGCAGATCATCTGCCATCGCGTCCGCCGTCAGCACGGCGGCGAGGGCTCACTGCCCTTGGGACAGGTGCCGGCGGGCGTCGTTCATCGCCAGGACGAACTTCACCGGTCCGCGGGTGCCCGCTGTGGGCTCGCGGGTGGTCCCGTGGGCTCTCCGAACGGCTCGCGCGTCTGACGGTGCGGGCACCGTCGCCGATCGCTACGGCTCCACCGGGACCATGCCGGCCGGCTCAGAGTGGGCGCGCACGTACCTCTGGAAGTCCACGCCCGGGACGGTACGGGGGGAGCGGTGACAAGGCCCCGGCAGGGGGTGCCGCGCGTTCCTTGCTCCACACACGTTCCGCGGGATCGCGTTTCCGCAGATCAGACAGGTGCCCCGAGTGGGATTCGAATCCACTAGAGAGGGGACTCTGACCTGCGGAAACGCGAAGATGCCTGTGCTCTCGCGGATCGTTCGATGCACCACTGTTCACGATGATGCACCTTCGGGCCCTCCGTGAGGCCACGGGCCTCACGGCCTGAACGCGAGAAAAAACCTGCCCCGCCGAGCGCGTGCTCGGGCCGGTGCCTCGTTCAAGGTGCGGGCTAAAGCCTGGCGCGCGCCTCCACGGCCGGGCGGCGGGCGGTTTCTCTCCGGCTTTGATGATCGCGGCAATGTGCGCCTGCGTGAACCCGCACGCTCATGTCAGCCGAAGGATGAGTACGAGCGCGTGTKGGCGGTTACACCGTCAGTCGGTGACGGCAACGAGAGGCACCCCACGGATTGCGCGGACGGCTCAGCGGTCCTAGTCCGGCTCGGGCGGGTAGACGTCCATCCAGTAGGTGCCGTTGACGTCAGCGAGTGCCCGAACCAGCCCGGAGGGCAGTGTCATTGCGCGCTGCCCCTCGACGGGACTCCAAGAGCAGAACAGCCGAGCCTCGAGGTCGTCCTGCGGTTCGGCCCGTTGCGCGCCGCCAAGCGCGCTGAGCCACGCCTCGGCCATTCGTAGCTGTTCTTCAAGCGTCCCGCTTGCCCAGTCCTGCACCTGCGGCTCTGCCGACCCGCGCCACACCGTTATGGACGTCCTCGCCCACTCGCCATTGCTCACGTCGTGATGCTCGCAGCAATCGGAACGCCGCGGCGAGCCGCAGGTTCATGCTCGGGCGTGAGGTCTCGGACTGGCACGCTCCATCGCGACTGCCGCCCGCGCCACCGAAAACCTGGCATCGGGCGCCCCGTCGGAACGGGCTCGGGTGYGGACCGCTGCGGCCTCGTGAGACCACCGTGAGGCCATAGCAGGCGACGACGGATCGCACGGGGTAAACGTGCAGGTCAGGTGGCTAGTTTGGAGTGCCCCGAGTGGGATTCGAACCCACACTGGATCGGGTTTGAGCCGAACGCCTCTGCCGGTTGGGCTATCGGGGCCGTGCAGCAGGATAGCCCGGCGCGCCGGTCACCTCGGTGCGCGGACGCGGCTCACGGTGAACGGGTCGGGCTGCTCGCCGGCGGCCCGCTCCCCGAACTGGCTGTTCACGACGAGCAGGGACCGGCCGACGAGCGCGGCGGTGGTCGGGTCGTCGAACCCGGGGTCGGTGGTCCGCGAGACGACGGTGCCGGCGGTGAGGTGGCGGTCGAGGGCGATCGTCACGATGTACCCGACGTCGCCCTGGCGCTCGACGGCGTAGAGGGTGCGGCCGGTCAGGACGAGTCCGTCGCCGGCGACGGTCACGCCGTCGACGGGGGTGACGCTCCGGTCGTTCAGCCCGACCCGGTACAGGGTGGACGTGTTCGACTGCGCGACGACGGCGTACCGGCTGTCGGGGGAGATCGCGATGCCGTTGACGTTGAACCCGGTGGTGTAGGTCAGGGCGGTCCCGGTGAAGTCGAGGAACGTCGGCAGGGTCGCGACGCCCGTCGTGCCACGCTCGGCGCGGTCGATCCGGTAGAGCGCGGGGCGCAGCGAGTCGGTGACGTAGACGTCGCCGCGCGAGCTGACCGCGATGTCGTTGAGGAAGGTCGGGGCGCCGGTCTGCTCGACCTGCCAGGAGCCGGTGAGCTCCCGCGTCCGGACGTCGTAGGCGAAGACGCGGCCGGTCGCTCCGCCGGCGACGAACAGGGTGCGGCCGTCGACCTTCATCCCGACCGCGGACGTGCGGCCGTCGGCGCCCCCGGGGAGGAACGGCGTCGCGGTGGGGGAGCGCAGGTCACCCCGGTAGACAGTCCCGTCKGTGGTGCTGCCGACGTAGAACGTGTCACCGCGGGCGGCGATGCCTTCGGGGTAGACGGCGGTCGCGGCGGTGCCGGCGGGGTCGAGCAGGTACTGCGCGGGCTTGTCGTGGGCGCTCGCCGCAGGGGCGGCGGGCCCGAGCAGGAGCAGGGCGGCGAGGGCCGCGCCGGCGGGTCGGTGGCTGCGCATCATCGGGGCCTCCTCGGACGTGTCCGGTCCGTTCGAGGCTACGTCCGGCCGCGCGGGAGGGCACCGCGTGGGCTGCCTCACAGGGGTAACCACTGCGATGCGAGCAGCACCGACCACTACTCTGTGCACGTGAGCACCGACGCGACCCCCGACCCCACCGAGGCGGCCCCCGACGCCCTGGACCTGAGCACTCCCGCTCCGGCGGGTGAGCCCGAGACCCCTGCACCGGCACGCCCGGCACGCCGGGCGGTCGTCGCCGAGGACGAGGCGCTGATCCGCATGGACGTCGTCGAGACGCTGCGCGACGCGGGCTTCGACGTCGTCGGTGAGGCCGGTGACGGCGAGCAGGCCGTGCAGCTGGTCACTGACCTGAAGCCCGACGTCGTGGTGATGGACGTGAAGATGCCCGTCCTCGACGGCATCTCGGCGGCCGAGCGCATCGGCAAGCTCCACCTCGCCCCG
Source organism: Cellulomonas sp. P5_C5 (assembly GCF_054049655.1). Taxonomy (NCBI): domain Bacteria; kingdom Bacillati; phylum Actinomycetota; class Actinomycetes; order Micrococcales; family Cellulomonadaceae; genus Cellulomonas; species Cellulomonas sp. P5_C5. The sequence continues at coordinate 12,073 of NZ_JBFULY010000048.1, forward strand.
GTGGTGCTGCTGACGGCGTTCTCGCAGAAGGAGCTCGTGGAGCGCGCGCGGGACGCCGGCGCGATGGCCTACGTGATCAAGCCGTTCAGCCCGGCGGACCTGCTTCCTGCCGTGGAGATCGCGATCTCCCGGTACGCGCAGATCACGGCGCTGGAGTCCGAGGTCGCTGACCTGGCGGAGCGGTTCGAGACGCGCAAGCGGGTGGACCGGGCCAAGGGCCTGCTGATGACCAAGATGGGTCTGACGGAGCCGGAGTCGTTCCGCTGGATCCAGAAGACGTCGATGGACCGGCGCCTGACCATGCGCGAGGTGGCCGACGCGGTCATCGAGCAGGTCGGCGGCGGCTCGTCCTGAGGTGTCGATGACAGGCCGGTCCGGGTCCCACCGGGCCGGCCTTCGTCGTGTCCGGACCCGTGTCATTTGTCGGTCAAGCGTCCAGGTCGGATGTTACTGGTTGGTCACAACTCGGCAACAACGTGCTCTGAGACATGTCGATTCACATCGCGGACACAAACAATGAGTACTTTCGCGCCACACCTGCAGGATCCCTACCGGGCTCCGCGGATCGCAGTACTTCACAGAGGGGTACCACGCATGATTCGTTCGACACACGCAGTTCGGGCCGCGGCCCTGGCCGGCGCAGCCGCGCTGGTTCTCGCCGCCTGCAGCTCCGGCGACAGCGGCGACGACGCGACAGAGGGCGCCAGTGCCGACTCGGGCAGCCCGCTGATCGTCGGCACCCTGCTCCCGCAGACCGGTTCGCTCGCCCAGCTCGGCCCGCCCGAGATCGCGGGCGTGGACCTGGCGATCCAGGACATCAACGCCGCGGGCGGTGTCCTCGGCCAGGACGTCCAGGTCGAGCACACCGACTCCTCGGACGCCGAGCACGCCGAGGTCGCCACCCAGTCGGTGCAGGACCTCATCAGCCAGGACGTCTCGGTCATCATCGGTGCGGCATCGTCCTCGGTGACCCGCAACGTGATCGACGACATCACGGGCGCGAAGATCGTCCAGATCTCCCCGGCCAACACGGCCACGGACCTCTCGGGCTACAGCGACTTCTACTTCCGGACCGCTCCGCCGGACACGGTGCAGGGTGCGGCTCTCGCCAACCTGATCCTCGGTGACGGTGCGGTGAACCCGGGCGTCATCGTCTTCAACGACGACTACGGCACGTCGCTGCGCAACGTCGTCGAGGAGACCGTCACGGACGCGGGCGCCACGCTCGCCTACGGGACCGCCGGTCAGGAGTTCGACCCGAACGAGACGAACTTCAACACGATCGTCAGCGGGGCGCTCGCCACGAACCCTGACGCGATCGCGATCATCGCGTTCACCACGCAGACCCCGCTGATCGTCTCCGAGCTCGCTGCTCAGGGCTACGACATGTCGAAGGTCTACTTCGTCGACGGCAACCTCACGCAGTTCGGTGAGGAGTTCCAGGCCGGCCTCCTCGAGGGCGCGCAGGGCACGCTGCCCGGCGCCTTCCCGAGCGACGAGTTCCAGGCCCGTCTCCTCGAGGTGAACGACGGTCTGACGGACTTCTCGTACGCGCCGGAGTCCTACGACGCGACGATCCTTGCGGCCCTCGCGGCCATCAAGGGTGGTGCMACGGACGGCGAGACCATCCAGGCCAACATGGCTGCGGTCTCCGGTGCCGACGGTGGCGAGAAGTGCGCCACGTTCGAGGAGTGCGTCGAGCTGCTCGACGCCGGCGAGGACATCGACTACGAGGCGCAGTCGGGTGTCGGGCCGTTCAACAAGGACAACGACCCGTCGAACGCGTACATCGGCGTCTACACCTTCGGTGCCGACAACAAGTACACGTTCACGAAGTCGGAGTTCGGCGAGGTCGGCTGACCCCGCCTGAACGACGGACCGGGGGCCGGCACGGAGGAATCCGTGCCGGCCTCCGGCATGTCTGCTCCCGGCCGGTCGCCCGTGTCAGTACGAGACGTCGACGACGAGCGCCCGATGGTCGGACAGGCCCGTGTCGACGGCGCGAGCGGCCCCCAGAGGCTCCACGCGCCCGTCGGCGAGGATGTGGTCGAGCTGCCGCAGCGGGTGCGCCACGGGGAAGGTGGCGGCCGTCGCGAGGGGACGCATGCCGGACACGCGCGCCGGGCGGTCACCCCCGATGTTGAGGTCCCCCATGAGGACGAGCGGCCGCGGCAGACCCGAGACGTGCGACACGAGCGTGCGCAGCTGACGGGTGCTCCACCCGGGGATGAACGTCAGGTGCGTCGCCACGATCGTCACGTCGCCCTGGGGCCCCTGGACCACCGCGGCCAGCGCTGCGCGCGGCTCGTCGCTGACAAGGGTCGGCCAACGGTTCCCGGGCCACCGCACCGGTGCCCGGCGCCGCAGCACCGGGAGGTTGAGCACGCGCCACTCGCGCACGGGGTGCCGGCTGAGCAGGGCGATCCCGTAGGACGCCGTCGCGGGCTGGTGGTCGCCAGTCGCAGCCGTCCAGAGGCCTGGCTCGCCGTGCAGGACGGCCGCGAAGCGGTGCTCCGGGGCGCCCATCGCCTCGGCCGCCAGGACAGTCAGGTCCGCACCGTGYGAGCGCGGCTGGTCGCGGTCGACCTCCTGCAGCGCGAGGACGTCGGCATCGAGGTCGCGGACGGCCGCAGCGAACCGGTCGAGGTCGACGTGCCCGTCGACGAGGGACCGTGCGTGCAGGATGTTGAAGGTGGCGAGGCGCATCCCGTCGATTGTGGCTGCCGACCTGCGAGCCCGCCCGTCGACGTGTAGACACTGGACCCATGACGCAGCAGGGCGCCCTCGCCGATCCTCCCGACGACCGCACCGCGCTCCAGGACGGCCTCCGGCTCACGGCGGTCGCGCTGATGGACGCCGAGATCCCGTTCGCCCTCGTCGGCGGGTACGCGTCCTGGGCCCGCGGCGCCCCCGAGCCGAGCCACGACGCGGACTTCGCGGTGACCGAGAAGGACGTCGACCGGGCCAAGGAGGCCATCGCGGCGGCGGGCCTGGAGGTCGAGCAGCCGGCGGAGAACTGGCTGTTCAAGGCGTTCCACCACGGTCAGCTGGTCGACGTGCTGTACCGGATGGTGGGGGAGCCGGTCACCGAGGAGCTCCTCGCCCGCGCGGACGTCCTGGAGGTGCTCGCCGTGCGCATGCCGGTGCTGGCCGCCACGGACATCGTCTCGGCCAAGATGCGGGTGCTGGKGGAGCACGCGTGCGACTTCGGCCGGCTCCTGGCC
>NZ_JBFULY010000049.1:0-13726 GCF_054049655.1 Cellulomonas sp. P5_C5
TGCCGTCGGCGAGGAGCTTGTTGCGCAGCCGGTAGCCCTGCGTCGTGTCGACCGCGCGGCCCACGACGTCGACGTCGACCGCGCCACCCACCGGCTTCTTGTCCAGGCTCAGGCGGGCCTGGACCTCGGTGTCGGTCGAGCGCACGGCGGCCAGCCCGGCGTACAGGTTCCAGCCGGCCTGGCGGACCGTCATGGACGCGCTCCCGCCGGCAACGGCGTAGTCGGTGGCGACGCCGCCGACCGTGCTCCAGGCGCCACCGGTGGTGGCGGTGCCCCATCCGCCGGTCACCGTGCGACCGAAGCTGTCGACGGCGACCGGTGCGAGTGCCGGGGTGGCGGCCGGTGACTGCGCGCTGGGAACCGAGACCGCCGCGGTCGCGGGGGCGGCGAAGCCGACCAGCGAGAGGGCGATCGCGCCGACGCCGAGGGCGACGGCGCCCCGACGAGTGGGCGAGAAGAAGGCGCGAGGGCGCACGGAAGTCACAGCTGTCTCCTTGGGGGTGGGGGCGGAGCTGCCTGCCGCCCCGAGGTCCGGGCCGGCGGCATCACCGCGCGCTCATTGCTGGAATGTCAGGAGATGAGCGCGCGGAACACGGTTCTCCGGGCTGTTCTGCCGGGAGCACGTGCAATTGCTGACCTGCAGGAATGTCGGGAGATCCGCAATCGTGCAGGTGTGATCGAGGCAGGTCGCGCAGCGCAGAAGGCGCGACCGGGTCCGCCAGGCAGAGGTGCCGGGCCAGGGCCTACCCAGCACTGCTGGGCGGTGGTGAGGTCAGCTGCCCTTGCGGACGGAGGCCACGATGCCGTCGACGTAGAAGTTCGCCGAGGTGCTGAGCACCGTGGTGGGGGGCGAGATGATCGCGCAGTTGCTCACCTTGGTGGTGCGGCCGAAGGTGTTGTTGGTGATCTTCACGCCCTGGAAGGGGCCCTTGCCCTTCTCGGCGAGGTTCACGGTGCACCCGCCGCCGTCGGCCCAGTTSCGGTCCACSGTSACGTTSGAGACCAGGCCCTGGTCCTGGGTGAACTGGATCCCGGTGTTGAACGCGCCGGAGATGGAGTTGCCGACGATCGTGATCCCGGAGCCCTTCTGGATCTGGATCGAGTCGTCGTGGCTCGGGGTGTTGCTCTGGGCCGGGTCGACCTCGTAGTGCAGGTTGTCGTGCARCCAGGAGCCCTGGATCGTCACGTTGTTGCCGTAGATGTGCGCGGCGTCGATGACGTCGTGGATGTTGACGCGGGTGGCGGTGAAGTTCCAGCCGCGGATGCCGTCGATCCAGCCGCTGGGGGAGGCGGCGAACAGCTCGCTGTCCTGGATSGTGACGCTCGCGGTGTCCGACGTGCTGGACAGCAGCGCGCGCTGCACGTTCGTGGCCGTGCCGCGGATGATCGAGTTCTTGATCGTCACGTTGGGCGCCGTGACCTTGACGAAGCCGTRGATGTCGAGGCCSTCGACGACCTGGCCGGGCGTGGAGAGGACCAGGTCACCGTCATGACGCGTGAGCACCGTCCCTGCCGGGACTCCGGTGTTCCCGGGCCCGGGCTCCTCCGTGCCGATCTCGGGCACGGGCGGGGGCGTCGGCGTCGGCGTCGGGGTGGGTGTCGGCGTCGGGGTCGGTGTCGGGGKGGGAGCGGGGGTCGGCGTGGGCGTCGGGGTCGGCGTCGGGGAGACCGGGCGACCGGCTCCCGTCGGGCGCGCCGAGACGCCGCTGATCCGGGCGGCGATCGGGGCGTTGGTGATGCCCGAGGCGGTGTAGGTGTTCACGCCGATGCCGCCGGGGACCTGCAGGGCGGCGGTGCTGTCGGTGGCSGTGAGCAGCCAGRCGGTGGGCTCGGTGGTGCCGACGGCCCAGACCTTGGCCTGCAGCGTGGCCGGGGTGCCCGTGACCTGSAGSCGGACCTGCACCTTGGCGCCGGCGGTGAAGCGSAGSCCGGTCAGGTTSGYSGWGGAGAGGGTSGTCGTGGTCTTGCCGACGACCTTGACCAGGGAGCTGCGSACGSTGCCGTCGGCGAGGAGCTTGTTGCGCAGCCGGTAGCCCTGCGTCGTGTCGACCGCGCGGCCCACGACGTCGACGTCGACCGCGCCGCCGACGGGGCGCTTGTCGAGACTCACGCGGGCCCGGACCTCGGTGTCGGTGGAGCGCACCTTCGCCAGCCCGGCGTAGAGGTTCCAGCCGGGCTTGCGGACCTTCATGGTCGCGACACCGACGGAGACGGCGTAGTCGCTCGCGGCGCCGCCGACCGTGGTCCAGGCGCCGCCGGTCGTGGCGGTGCCCCATCCGCCGGTGACCTTGCGACCGAAGCTGTCGACGGCGAAGGACGCGGAGGTGGCGCCGGCCGCGACGGACGTCGTCGCGGGCAGCGAGGCGGCTGCGGCGGTGGACGTCGTGAAGCCGACGAGGGACAGGGCGATCGCACCGACGCCGAGGGCGACAGTGCCCCGCCGGACGAGCGAGAAAGCGCGGGGGCGCGCAGAATTCACAACGATCTCCTAGGGGGCTGTGGAGCGACCTAGCCACCTGTTAGTTCGGCGGCTGGTGCCATCACCATGAGCCATAACGCCTAGAGCGTTGTAATTGCGCAAACTGGACTAAAGACCCAGTGGGCGGATTGGGCGATTTGGTCCGCTATGCCCGAACGACAAAAAGCGCAAACGCCTGACCTGCAGGAATGTCGTGAAATCCGCCGACATCCGGGCCCTTATCAGTGCAGATCGGCCACCGCAGCACGAATCGATGTGACGAACGACACAGCCGAATCTCCCCAGTTGTTGCGGGAAACCTGCAACTGCGCCGAGCCGCTCGGGGCGAGATGTCCGGAGAATGCGTCGACGAGCAGCCGGCCCAGCTCGCCGACGGGGTCGGGTCCGGTCGGGTCGAAGTAGGTGCAGGCGTCACCACCGGCCTCCGGGATCGCCGTGGCGGACGACGCGACGACCGTCGTGCCCGCCGCGAGCGCCTCCAGCACCGGGATTCCCCACCCCTCACCGAGACTCGGGAAGACGAAGACGGTCGCCTCCCGGTACAGCGCCCACAGCTCGTCCTGCGGGACCCCGACCAGGTGGATCGCGCGCGGTTCGGCCGCGAGCGCGGCGAGCACGTCCGGGTCCTCGTGGTCGTCGGCGCCGACCACGACCAGGCGGGCGTCCGGGTCCGGCACGCGCCGGAACGCGGCGAGCGTGGTGCGCAGGTTCTTGCGCGGCTCGAGGCGGCCCACCATGAGCGCGAACCGTGTGCCGGCCGGCACCCGCTGGGGGAGCGGACCGGGCTCGAGCGCCGCCGCGGCGTCGACCCCGTTGCGGATGACCGAGATGCGCTCGGCCGGCCGGCCGTAGGCCCGCGAGATCTCCCGGCGGCTGTACTCGGACACCGTCGCGACGGCTCCCGCGCGGCGGACGGACCAGCCGACGAGCAGCTTGTTGCGCCAGCGGGTCTTCCACCCGAAGAACTCCGGGTGCGTCTCGAAGAGGACGTCATGCACCACCACGAGCTGGCGGCGGGCGTCGCGCGGCGGGCTGAAGTACTGCGTGACCAGCAGGTCGAGGTGGTCCCGACGGATCGCGGCGGGCCAGAATCGCAGGTTGCGGCCCAGCGGTCCGCCGGCGGGGAGCACGCGGTGCTCGAACGGCACCCCGGGTCCGAGCAGCCCGGCGACGTGGTCCGCGTCCGCGGAGTACACGACGAAGGTGACGTCGGGGGCGAGCAGGGGCGCGCGCCGCAGGATCTCCAGGATCCAGGTGCGCGAGCCCTGGTACTTGCCGTMGAGGACGTGCGCGTCGATCCCGACCCGTGTCATGCACTCGCCTTCCGCAGCAGTGACCGGACGGCGAACCACGCGCCGGAGAACGAGCCGCGCACGGCTGCCGAGACCGGCTGCCACGGTCGCAGCAGCTGCCGGCGGCCGCCGCGCATCAGCACGGACCAGGCGTAGGCGGGCTGGCTGACCAGCCATCGTCCGACGTCGCGGCGACCGAGGTGGCGGGCGGCGAACAGCAGGCGGTTGCGGCAGTTGTAGTAGTAGTAGGTCGACGACTTCGCCCGGCTGCCCGCGGTCGGCTCCTGGGTCCCGCCGACGTCGTGCAGCACCTCGAGGTCCTGGCGCACCAGCAGCGCGCCGCCGGCACGGGTGCAGCGGTAGGAGAGGTCGACGTCCTCCCAGTAGAGGAAGTACGCGTCGTCGAACCCACCGAGCCGCTGCCACCACGCGGTGTCCGCGGCGAGGCACGCGCCGCTGAGCCACCCGTCGGTCTGCGCCGTCGGGGGCAGGTCGACGTTCCGGGTGCGGCCGGCGTGCAGGTCGATCCGGCCGCCGGTGAACCAGGGCCGGCCGTCCGGCCGCAGGACGCGGGGGGAGACGAGGGTGCGCGGCGTGGCCGCCGTCTGCTCCGCGAGCTCGTCGAGCACCCGGGCGTCGGCCAGCGCGTCCGGGTTGACGACGACCACAGACGTGCAGCCGAGCGCCGTGGCCCGGGCGACCCCGCTGTTCACGGCGGTCCCGAAGCCGGCGTTCGTCGCGTTCTCGATCAGCTCCCAGCCGTGCTCCACGCTCACCGAGCGCACGGCTTCGCGCGCGCTCGACCCTCGGAAGTTGTCGACGACGACGACGGTGGACGGCGTCCGCATCGCGGTGCGATCGAGGCCGGCGAGGTTGGCGCGAAGCAACGAGGCGGAGCCGAAGCTCACGACGACGATCCCGAGCACGGGGGAGACGTTATCTTGTCGGGCACCGTCGGCCGGCCGGCGCCGGGGTGAAGAGGGAGGTGAGAGCAGTGTCCACAGCACGCACCGCGTCGTCGCGCGTCCGCCTGTACGAGACGGTGCGCACCGCTCACCTCGAACGGGCGCGCGAGCTGGCGCCCGCCTCGATCGTCTACCGCCGGCGCCGGTACGACTTCGATCCCGCGGTCGCGGCCGGTCTGGACCTCATCGAGGCCGGTCCCCTCGCCGCCGCCGTCGTGCTCGCCCGGTCCGACGTGCGCGAGCTCGAGATCAACGAGCCGCTGATGGTGTCGAGCCTGCGGCGGACGGCCGTGGCGCTGGCCGCCGTGACGGTGGCGGGGTGGGTGCGTCGGCGGCGGACCGTCGTCGTCACCTACGCGATCGCCAACGACGACCCCTTCCGCCCGCCGCGTCGGCCCGGCGTGCGCGGGGCGCTGCGGCGCCGGCTCGACGCCGCGCTCATCCGGCTCGTCGCCGGCCGGGTCGACMGCATCGCCTACGGGACGGACGCGTCGCGCGACCTGTACGCCCGGCTGGTGCCCTCCCTGCGCGCGGCGGCGACGTCGATCGCCGCGCTGCCGACCGCGTGCGCGTGCGGACCCGCGCAGGACGGCGCGGCCGGGTCGGTGCTGTTCGTCGGTGCGTTCGAGCCGCGCAAGGGGGTCCTCGAGCTGCTCGACGCGTGGCCGGACGTCGTGCGGCAGCGACCGCACGCGCGGCTGACCCTGGTGGGGAAGGGGCCTCAGCAGGCGACCGTCGAGGAGCTCGCCGCCGGGCGCTCGGACGTCACGGTGGTCGTCGACCCGCCCCGGGACCGGGTGCACGAGCTGCAGCGGGAGCACGCCGTCGCGGTCCTGCTCTCCCGGCGCACGCCGACGTGGCGCGAGCAGGTGGGCCTGCCGGTCGTCGAGGGTCTCGCGCACGGGTGCGCGGTGCTGACCACCACGGAGACGGGTCTGGCGACGTGGCTGACCGAGCACGGCCACGGGGTGGTCGACCCCGACGCGTCCTCGGCCGAGGTGGCCGCACAGGTCGTCGCGCTGATCGACGCCGGCCGGTCCGCGTCCTCGGTGCTGGCCGACCTGCCCCCGCGCGACGGCCGGCTCGAGGCCGACTCCTGGTTGTTCGGGCCGTCACCCGTGTGAGCCACCGCACAGACCTCAGCCGGGTGAAATCGGGTCATGGCGGATGAATCGGACAATACGTACGTAATACGTTCATCTCCTGTCCAACAGCCGGGGGAGGTTCGAGCTATGACGTTGACAGTCGGGCACGGTGCCGAGAACACCGACGAAGGCGTCGAACGCCGCCGCCCCGCACTGCACCCGCGCCGGTCGTGGGCGTCGCCCGAACCCTTCGTCCGGCGCTCGACGCCGTACAACTCGACCTCCGTGCTGGCCGTCCCGTGGCGCAACGCCGCCGGCGGTTACCAGCACCTGACGGTCGCCATCGACGTCGTCTCCTCCTTCGCCGCGGTCACGCTCGCCGCGGCCCTCGGCACCGGCTCGGTCGGCACCGCGATCACGCTCGGCGCAGTCTCCACTCTCGTCTTCACCGCCGTGGTCGCGCTGCTGCGCGGGTACGAGCGGCACAACCTCGGCGACGGTCCCGACGAGTTCCAGGCGGTCCTGCGGGCCTCGGTCGTCGTCGCCGCCGCGCTCATGGCGCTGGCGTACCTCACTCCGGTCGACGTGCCGCGCAGCGCGGTGCTGGTCGGGGTCCCCCTGCTCGCCGGGACGGCGTTCCTCGGTCGCTACGCCCACCGCCGCGTGCTGCACCGCTCGCGCACCCAGGGCCAGGCGATGATGCGGACCATCGTCGTCGGGGACACCGCGTCCGTGTCGGGCGTGGCCCACGACCTCGGCGTCGCGTCGCACCACGGGTACCTCGTCATCGGGGCGTGCCTGTCGGACGTCGTCCCCGAGAACCTCCTCGAGGTCCCGGTGCCCACCCTCGGCTCGCTCGCCGACGTGCCGCAGGTGGTCGTCGACTACGCCGTGTCCGTGGTGGTCGTCGCCGGCAACGCCCTGAGCGGCGACGCCCTGCGTCGGCTGTCCTGGGCGCTGCGGCGTGCGGGCGCCGAGCTCGTGGTCGCCCCCGGCCTGGTCGAGGTCGTGCAGGAGCGGGTGTCGATGCACCCGACCGCGGGGCTGTCCCTCATGCGACTCGAGATCGAGGCGCCGCGGCGCCGGATGCTGGCCAAGGCCGCGATGGACCGCTCGCTCGGGGCCCTCGCCCTGCTGCTCGCCTCGCCGGTGATCCTCGCCGGAGCGCTCGCCGTCCGGCTGACGTCGCCCGGCAAGGCGTTCTACACCCAGACCCGCGTCGGGGTGGACGGTCGCGAGTTCACCATCTGGAAGCTGCGCAGCATGTACGTCGACGCCGACCGGCGCCGCGCGGAGCTGCTCGAGCACAGCGACCGTGACGGCCTGATGTTCAAGATGACCGCGGACCCGCGGATCACCCCGGTCGGACGCGTCCTGCGCCGGTTCTCCGTCGACGAGCTCCCGCAGCTGTTCAACGTCGTGCTCGGTGACATGTCCCTCGTCGGGCCCCGGCCGCCGCTGCGCGAGGAGGTGCGCGGCTACCACGACGCCGTGCACCAGCGCCTGCGCGTCAAGCCCGGCATCACCGGCCTCTGGCAGGTCTCGGGCAGGGCGGACCTGAGCTGGGAGGAGTCGGTCCGGCTCGACCTGCGGTACGTCGACAACTGGTCCGTCACGATGGACCTGATGATCATGTGGAAGACCTTGCGCGCGGTCGTCTCGGGGGCCGGCGCGTACTGACCCGCGGCACACGGAGCCGGCTCTGCCGGTCGACCCCGGACGGCGGTACCGCCCCGGAGCCTGACAGGGTAGACATCGAGGCTCAAGATGAGCAGTGGGAGGAATCGGTCGATGGTTGCCACCAGCGCCCGGGCGTTGCGCATCGCGCTCGTCGGGACGCGCGGGGTCCCGGCTCGCTACGGCGGGTTCGAGACGTGCGTGGAAGAGGTCGGAGCCCGGCTCGTCGACCGCGGTCATGACGTCCTGGTCTACTGCCGCAGCACGGACGGTGCCGACGCCCCCACCTCCTACCGGGGGATGCGGCTCGTGCACCTGCCGGCGGTCCGCCGCCGTTCGCTGGAGACCCTCAGCCACACCGCCCTGTCCGTCGCGCACCAGGTCCGCTACCCGGCCGACGCCGCCATCGTGTTCAACGCCGCGAACGCGGCCCTGCTGCCCGTCCTGCGCGCGCGCCGGATCCCGGTCGCGACGCACGTCGACGGCCTCGAGTGGAAGCGCGCGAAGTGGGGCGGCGCCGGGCGCCGGTACTACCGCACGGCGGAGTCGCTGGCCGTGCGCTGGTCCGACGCCCTGATCGCCGACGCGGCGGGCATCGCCGACTACTACACGGCAGAGTTCGGCGCGCCCACCGAGCAGATCGCCTACGGCGCACCCCTGCTCGACGCGGTGGGCAGCGCCAAGCTGGCCGACCTGGGTCTGGAGCCGCGCGGCTACCACCTCGTCGTCGCGCGGTTCGAGCCGGAGAACCACGTCGAGCTCATCGTCGAGGGCTACCGCCGTTCCGGTGCGACGCTGCCGCTGGTCGTCGTCGGCTCCGCGCCGTACGCCGACGAGTACACGGCACGCGTCGAGGCTGCGGCCGACGACCGGGTCCGGCTGCTCGGCGGCGTCTGGGACCAGGACCTGCTGGACCAGCTGTACGCGAACTGCCTGCTGTACGTGCACGGGCACAGCGTCGGGGGCACCAACCCGTCGCTGCTGCGGGCGATCGGCGCGAGCGCCCCGACCGCCGCCTTCGACGTGTCCTTCAACCGTGAGGTGCTGGGCCCGGCGGGACGCTGGTTCACGACGGCCGACGACGTCGCCGCGGCCGTCGAGGACGCCGAGCGGGACCCCGCCGGGACGGTGCTCCGCGGTGCCGAGCTGCGCTCCCGCGCCACCGACTACGACTGGGACACGGTGGCGGACGCGTACGAGGACCTGTGCCGTCGGCTCGCCGCCCGCGCGTTCGCCGGGGTCCGGCGACCGTCGGGCCGGCGTCGCGGTCCGGTCGAGGATGTGCCCGTACGACGGGTCGAGCAGCAGGCCGCCCGCGGGGAGGCGACGACGTGACCGAGGTGACCGACGTGTCCCAAGCCCAGCCCGATCCCCGGACCGTCGCGGCCTCCGAGTCGTACGCGCAGACGCTCGCGCGGCTGGGCGGCGTGCAGAAGGGCGCCCGGGGCGCGCCCGCGTACTCGCGGTTCGTGAACCGCCGGGCCGGTCGGCTCCTCGCGGCGGCGTGCTACCGCGCGGGGCTCACCCCGAACGCCGTCACCGCGATCAGTGCCGTGTGGACGTTCAGCGCGATCGCGGTGCTGGCGATCCTCCCGCCGTCCTGGTGGGTCGGGCTGCTCGTCGCGTTCCTCCTGCTCGTCGGCTACGCCTTCGACTCCGCGGACGGGCAGGTCGCCCGGCTGCGTGGCGGGGGCACCATCGCCGGCGAGTGGCTGGACCACCTCATCGACTCCATCAAGGTCGCCAGCCTGCACCTCGCGGTGCTCGTGGGCCTCTACCGGTTCGACGCGGTGCCGGACGTGTGGCTGCTGGTCCCGCTGGTGTACTCGGCGGTGTGGTCGGTGCTGTTCTTCGCGATGATCCTCAACGACCAGCTGCGCCGTCAGGCGGGGGTGACCATGCGCGCCACCGCCGGTGAGCGCGCGCCCGTGCTGCGCTCCCTGATCGTCGCGCCCACCGACTACGGCGTGCTCTGCCTGGCGTTCGTGCTCTACGGCGCGACGACCGTGTTCATGGGTGTCTACACCGCCCTGTGCCTGGCCACCGCGGGGTACCTCGCGCTGGCCGTGCGCTCGTGGTTCCGAGAGATGACGGGTCTGCGGCGTCCGCCGAGCCAGGCGCGTGGAGGAGAAGCGTGACCCTGGATCGAACCGAGGACCAGCAGCCCGGCCGGCCCMGTTGGCTCGTCCCTGTCGCGATCGGCGCGGGCGTGCTCGTGGTCGCGGCAGTGGTGTGGGCGGCGGTGGCCTCCGGTGCGTCCGACGACGACGCCGCCCCGACGGCCACCGCGAGCAGCAGCCGGACCGCGACCGCGTCCGCGACGCCGGAGCCGAGCGCGTCGGCGACCACCCCGGAGGCTGCGCCGAGCACGGAGCCCGCCCCGCCGCCGGCGCCGAGCACCKACCCGGAGGCGCCGTTCGTGCCGGGCACCGAGCCGGCCGTCGACATGACGTCGCCGGCTGACTTCGGCACCGGCATGACGGCACGCGTGGCCGGGCTGGAGTCGGTGGACGGTGTGGCGGAAGGCCCCGGCGAGGTGGCCGGACCGTCCGTCCGCGTGACCGTGGTCCTGACCAACGGCACGGGCGCGGACGTGTCGCTCGACACCACCGTGGTCAACCTGTACGCCGGGGCCCAGCTCACCCCGGGTGAACCTCTCAGCGGCCCGGGAGTCAGCGTGTTCTCGGGGACGGTGGCACCGGGTGCCGAGGCGACGGGCGTCTACGTGTTCCGCGTGCCCGCCGACCTGCGGGACCACCTCCAGATCACGGTCAGCTATGACCCGACGTCGACGACCGTGCTGTTCGAGGGCCCCGGCCCGGCGGTCTGAACGCGTGACCATTTCACCCGGTCTGTCCGGTTTAGGGATAGTTCGGTCCTCGTAGGATCGGCGTGGGTCGGCCCCCCGCCCGCCCCCTACCGATAGCTACGAGGATGTGTCATGTCGGTGTACCTCTCTGACGTCCGGCGGTTCGTCGCCGCGGCTACGGCCGTGCTCGTGGCCGCGGCCCTCCTCCTCGTCGTCCCCGGCGTCCAGACCGCGCACGCGGACACCGCACCCGCCGCGGGGACACCCCCGACGGTGAGCGCCGACGGTCTGCCCACCACGCAGATCAACGGCGTCGTGTGGCAGCAGGCGCTGGTCGGGGACACCGTCTACGCGGGTGGCGAGTTCAGCAACGCCCGCCCCGCCGGGGCCGCAGCAGGGGTGAACACGGTGCCGCGCTCGAACCTCCTCGCGTTCGACGTGCGCACCGGCGTGCTCAACCCCTCGTGGGCTCCCAACCCGAACGCGCAGGTGCGCGCCGTCGTGAAGTCGCCCGACGGCAGGCGCGTCTACGTCGGGGGGAACTTCACCAGCATCTCCGGGCAGGCCCGGTACCGGATCGCCGCGTTCGACACCGCGACCGGCGCCCTGGTCACCGCGTTCAACGCCGGCACCAACTCGCAGGTCCGGGCGATCGCGGCGACCAACACCACCGTCTACGTCGGCGGGATCTTCACGCAGGCCGGCAGCTCCTCGCGCACCCGTCTGGCGGCGTTCAACGCGGCGAACGGCGCGCTCCTGCCGTGGAACCCGACGGTCGACGACGGGTCCGTCAGCGCGCTGACCGTCTCCCCGGACGGGACCAGCGTGGTCATCGGCGGCAACTTCCTGTCGTTCAACGGCAGCGTCGACGCCCCCGACGGTCTCGCGCGCGTCGACGCCGTCACCGGCGCCGCCCTCCCGTTCCCGGCGACCTCGCGGATCCGCAACGGCGGCTCGGCGGGCTCGATCCTCGGGCTCTCGGGCGACGCGGACAACATGTACGGCGTCGGCTACACGTTCGGTCGCAGCGGCGGCACCCTCGAGGGCGTCTTCGCCGCCGACTGGGACACCGGCGAGCTGACCTGGGTCGCGGACTGCCACGGTGACACCTACGCGGTCTGGCCGCAGGGCGACGTCATCTACGCGGCGAGCCACCACCACTTCTGCGGCAACATCCGGGCCAACCCGCAGCTCGACGAGTGGGAGTTCTACCGGGCCGGCGCGTTCACCAAGGTCGCGACGCAGCTCGAGGGCCGCGAGCACCTCGGCTACACCAACTTCGAGGGCCTGCCCGCCCCGACCAAGCTCAACTGGTACCCCGACCTGGACACCGGCACGTTCACCGGCCAGAACCAGGGTCCGTGGGCCGTCACCGGCGACGACCGCTACATCGTCATGGGCGGCGAGTTCCTCAACGTCAACTTCAGGCGGCAGCAGGGCCTCGTCCGGTTCGCGGTGCGGGACATCGCCCCCAACGACCAGGGCCCGCGGTTCAGCGCCGCCGACTTCACGCCGAACCTGCGACCCATCGGCACCGGAGCGGTGCGGATCTCCTGGCCGGCCAACGCGGACTTCGACAACGAGCTCCTGCGGTACAGCGTGATCCGCAACGGCGCCGTCGTCTGGACGGGCGACAAGCCGTCGCAGATCTGGGACCGGCCGACGCAGGGCTGGACCGACACGGGCCTGACCGTCGGAGCGTCGTACAACTACCAGGTCCGGGTCGCGGACCCGTTCGGCAACACCGTGACCAGCCCGACCGTGGCGGTCACCGCCGACGGCACCGGACCGGTGAGCACCTACGCCCAGACCGTGATGGCCGACGGCGCGGCGCACTACTGGCGCCTCGGTGACGGTGGGACGACGGGCGCGATCGACACGGCCGGGGTCGACGACGCCATCACGGGGACCACGCTCACGCGCGGCGCGGCCGGGGCGATCACCGGCGACACCACCACGGCGTTCACGTTCGCGGGCAACAGCAACAGCCGCGTGATCGGCAACACCCGCGAGCAGAACCGGAACACGGTCTCGGTCGAGGCCTGGGTCCGGACCACGTCGAACCAGGGCGGGTGGATCGTCGGGTTCGGCAACAGCGCCAGCCTGACCGGGACCAGCGGCAACCGCGACCGGCAGCTGTACATGGAGAGCGGCGGGCGCGTGCAGTTCGGGGTCAGCCCCGGACAGAACCGCACGGTGCGGTCGGCGGCGTCCTACAACAACGGGCAGTGGCACCACGTCGTCGGCACCCTGGGCGCCACGGGCATGAACCTCTACGTCGACGGTGTGCTCGTCGGCTCCCGGACGGACACCACCACGGGCCGCAACATGACGGGCTTCTGGCGCATCGGTGGCGACAGCCTGAGCGGCTGGCCCAACCAGCCGTCGTCCAACAACCTGTCGGGCAGCATCGACGAGGTCGCCATCTACCCGAGCGAGCTCACGGCCGGGACGGTGGCCGCGCACAACACGCTCGGGCGCACCGGGGCGGCCCCGAACCAGCCGCCGGTCGCGGCGTTCACCAGCCCGACGAACGGCCTGGCGGTGGACGTCGAGGGATCCGGCTCGACGGACCCGGACGGCACGATCGCGTCCTACGCGTGGTCCTACGGCGACGGCGCGACGGCGACCGGGGTCGACCCGACGGCGCACACCTACTCGACGGCCGGCACCTACACGGTGACGCTGACGGTCACGGACGACGACGGTGCCACCGGTGTCGCCACCCGTGAGGTGACGGTCGCTCCGCCTGCACCGAACCAGCCGCCGGTCGCCGCGTTCACGGCCACCCCGACGGGGCTGTCGGTCACGGTGGACGGATCCGGCTCGAGCGATCCCGACGGGACGGTCGCGTCGCACGCCTGGACCTTCGGGGACGGCGGGACGGCGACCGGACCGACACCCCCGGCGCACGCGTACGCGACGGCGGGCACGTACACGGTGACGCTGACGGTCACGGACGACGACGGTGCGCCGACGTCTCTCGCCAAGGACGTCACGGTCACGGCACCGCCCGCGAACGCGCCGTTCGCCGTCGACACCTTCAACCGGACGACGGCGAACGGCTGGGCCTCCGCCGAGACCGGTGGCGCGTGGTCGGTGTCCGGGGGAGCGGCGAACTTCTCCGTGGCCCCGAACGTCGGCACGATGCGGGTGACGGGTGCCGGGTTCCGGTTGTCGTCGTTCCTGCCGGTGTCCTCGACGTCGACGGACTTCTCGACGCAGGTCTCGATGAACGTGATGCCGACGGGTTCGGGGACGGACCTGGAGCTGGTGGGTCGTTCGGTGGGGACCACCGACGGGTACCGGTTGCGGCTGAAGATGCTGTCCACGGGTGTGGTGCGGGCGTCGATCGTCGGGATCTCCGGCGGGGTGACCACGACGGTCGGCCAGGTGAACGTGCCGGGCCTGACGTACAC
>NZ_JBFULY010000050.1:0-12457 GCF_054049655.1 Cellulomonas sp. P5_C5
GTCCCGACGCGCGCCGTGCCCGACTCCGGCGCCGACGAGCCCGCACAGCTCCCCACCCGGGCGAGCGCCCCGGCGCTGCCGGAGCGGGCGCCCGCGACGGAGCAGCCGCCCAGCTCTCTGCCCACCCGCGCGCACGCGTCGTCGCCGGTGCCGCCGGCCGACGAGAGCGCGTACCCGTCAGGCCTGCCATCTCGTCCGTCCGACGGCGCGGGACCCGCGGGGTACTTCGCCACCGCGGCGGGCGCCTTTCCCACCCGCCACGTCGTCGCCCCTGCGCCCGGCGACGTGAGCCCGGGGCCGACCCGGCCCGCCCACACGTCGCTCGCGTCCGCGTTCCCCAAGACCCCACCCCCGGCCCCGGCACCTGCGCCTGCGCCAGCTCCGCCCGTGCAGCCCGAGTACCGGGTCCCGGCCGACCTTCCGTACCCGCCGTCGCGGGCCGCGCAGGACATCGCGCTCGGCGTGCTCGAGCAGGCGCTCGGCATGGCGGTCGCGCCGGAGGGCCCCGGTGCACCGTTCGCGGTCGTCGACGGCAGCCCCACGCAGGACCACCACCCGCGCCGCTTCGAGGGTGACCCCGCCCGCGCGCTGCAGGAGGCCCGCGCGTGGGTGCGCAGCACCGGGGCCGTGCGTGCGGCGGTCGCCTGGTTCGGGCAGCTCTCGCCCGAGGAGGGCGACGCGGTGTTCGTGGAGGCGTCGGACGCGGGTGCGCCGAGCCTCGTCGTCGCGCACCGCTACAACGCCGTGTCGTACGACGAGGGCCGGACGCGTCCCGCGCGGCCCGTCGGCGACCCGATCGTCCTGGGCCAGGGCGTGCCGCTGCTCTGACCGCGTGGGACCGTGGGGCTGATCCGGACCTCGACCCGAGGGGAACGCCATGGGAGTCCCCGTCACCACCGTCGACCCGCTGCTGCCCACGGTGACCGCGCCGCCGTCGGCCGCGGCGACCGCGTTCGACCCCGACCTCGACGTGCAGGCCGAGCTCGACCGCCAGATCGCGGCGTATGTCGAGCTGGGCGTCGCGGCGCTGCTCGGTGAGGACCCTGCCGCGTTCCGTGCGCGGCTCGCGCCACTGGCGGAGGTCGCGACCACCCCCACGGAACCGCCCGCCATGGAGGGCGACGACGTCCCTTTCGTGCTCGTGCTACCCGGCCTGGACCTCAACGACGTCGCCCCCGCGATGCGCCGCGGCAGCAGGCTCGGCGTCAGTGTCATCGACCGCGACGAGGCCCCGACCTACCGGCCCCTGCCGGACGTCGTGGTCCCCGCGGAGCCGTACCTGCTGTGGGGCATCGACACGGGGTCGGAGTTCTGCGACGTCCGCCCCGAGGAGGCGCTGGTCACGATCACCGGACGCGGGCGCACGCCGCTGACCATCGACGAGGGCGTGGCGCTCGTCGTCGTGCGCCCGGACATGCTCCGCCCGAACAAGTGCTTCTCGCTGCTGGCGTCACGCACGGGGACCAACCAGCGGGTGCCCGCGGTGTGGATCAGCGAGCGGCGCGCGAAGCTCGGCTGGTGCTGGGACCGGAACCCGCACACGTGGTTGGGCGCCGCGTCCGCCGCCGACCGGCTCGTCCGCGCCGACGCGTGACTAGGGTGCGACCATGCGCTTTCGCAGCACGATCCAGCTGAGCGGGAAGTCGGCGACGGGCATCCCCGTCCCGCCGGAGACGGTCGCGGCGATGGACCGCGGGGCACGGTTCCCCGTCGTCGTGACCATCAACGGCCACGCGTACCGGAGCACGGTCACGCCGTACCGGGGCGAGACGATGCTGCCGCTGAGCGCCGAGAACCGGGTGGCCGCCGGGGTCGAGGCCGGTCAGCAGGTCGACGTCGACATCGAGCACGACGACGCCCCGCGCACGGTCGAGGTCCCCGACGACCTCGCGACCGCCCTGTCCGGGCCCGCCCGTGCCGCGTTCGACGCCCTGTCGTTCAGCCGGCAGCGCGCGATCGTCGAGCCGATCGAGGCTGCGAAGACCCCGGAGACCCGCGAGCGCCGCATCGCGAAGGCAGTCGCCGAGCTGGGATAGCCGGCTCCCCGGGCTGATCGCGGGTCAGTCCACCGCTCGACGGGCGGCGACGCCCCGGCACCACTACCGTCCCGGGATGCGCAGACTCGTCGTCGCGGCCCTGGTGACCGCGGTCCTCGCCCTCACCGGGTGCTCGTCGTGGCCGCCCGACCCGAACCCTCGCCCGGACGACGGCGCCGTCGAGCAGCCCGACGACCGCGAGGAGCCCGTCACGGTCGACCGTGGGACGGCGGACGACGCGACGCTCTCGCTGACCGGCGACGCCTCGTCGATCACGCTCGGTACCGACGCCGCCCCGGGCGACCTGCTCGAGGTCAGCGCGACCGCCCCGGACTCCCGGCCGGGCGCGGACCAGTCCGACGGCACGCACGTGGTCGCGCTGGACGGCGGTGCTGCGATCGTCCGGCTGGCCGACGACGTGGCCTGGACCGTCGACGTCGCCGCCGGCGCCGACACGGTGGACGCTGACCTGACCGCCACGAGAGTCACCGGGATCGTGCTCGACGGCGGCGCGCGCAGCATCGAGCTGGCGCTGCCGCGCCCGGACGGGAGCGTGCCGGTCGAGCAGCGCGCCGGCGCGGACCACCTGGTGATCCACCTGCCGGACGGTGTCGGTGCGCGCGTGACGGTCACGTCCGGGGCGGGCAGCGCGCAGATCGACGGGGAGACCACCCAGGGGATCGGTGCGGGCACGGTCCTGACCACCGACGGCTTCGACGAGGCCGACGACCACTACGAGATCACTGTCGCGGGCGGTCTGGGGAGCCTCAGCATCGACCGGGCGTGAATCMGGTCGTCGCTGATCAGGTCTGCGCGCGGACCGGGTACCACCGGGACCCGAACCGGCGGGTCACGCTCCGTCCGCTGATGTCCGCCAGCTCGTCGAGCCGTGCCAGCACCGCCCAGCCGACGCGTCGCGCGGTCTGGTCGTCGTCGGCCTGGAAGCGCACCGTGATGCGCGCCTGCCCGCGCACGACGGCGACGTCGTGCGCCTCGACGGTCGTCATCCCCTCGGCGACCGCGACGGCCTGCGGCAGCACGTCGGGCGCGGCGACCCCCGGCTGGAGCAGGCCGATCGCGGCGGTGACCCGGTAGGAGGGCATCGCGTCAGCTCTTGATCTCGGCCCCGCCCATGATGGCGGTCACGTGCACGATCAGCTCCGGCGCACCGTCCTGGAGCGGGAGGGTCGTCTTGTCGTCCCAGCCGCCCAGCAGGGGCAGGCCGCTGACGCGCACCCGCCACGTCGGGGGGACCTTCACCTCGACCCCGCCCCACAGGGCGAAGATCGCGATCTCCGCCTTGTCGACGATGTCCGCCTCGCGCAGGTCGACCTCGATGCCGCCCATGATCGCCGTGAGGCTGCCGCCCGTGAACTGCTGCGACCGGGTCGTGCGCTCCGACCCCCACCAGATGACGGTCGAGTTGATGGTGTCGTCGTCGGACTGCCGCCCGCCGAAGCTGGTGAGCAGGGACAGTCCGACCAGGATCACGGCGACCGGCCAGAGCTCCCAGAAGTTGATGTCGATGACGTCGAGGGTCCGCAGGAGGAAGAACACCCCGACGGCGATGACCAGCACGGGTCCCACCCATGCGCGCGGCACCGTGACCAGCGCGACGAGGCCGACGCCGATGACGATCAGCGGCCACCAGTCGGCGAACACCTGGCCCAGGTCCAGGTCGACGACGTCCAGCTGGATCAGCAGCGCGATCACCCCGACCGCCACGATGAGCACGCCGAGGAACACCTGCACGGGAGGTCGACGGTCCATGGGCGTCACCGTAGCGGGGCGCGGTGACGCAGGTCAGCCCTGGTACGTGGCCGGTGGCACGGCGGCGTCCCAGTCCGCGCTGTCGACGGTGCAGGCACCGACGGTCTCGCCGTCCACCACCAGCCGGGTCTGCGCGGTCCACCCCGGTCCGGCCGAGTCCAGGTCGTCCGCGGATACCGTGGCGGGGTCGAAGACGGTGGCTCCGTCGAGGAAGCTGCTCGCGATCGCGTCCTGGGTGATCTCGATCGTCGACCCGTCGGCCCGCACGACGTCGGTCTCGAACCGTGCGTCGCCCGGCTCGTCCGGTGAGGTCCACGTCCAGGTGATGCGCAGGCCCTTGTCGACGTCGCCGTCCGTCTCCCGGCTGATCCACAGCCGGCCCTCGTGCATGCTCCCGCCCGTGCGGGCGACGTCCGCGGAGGCGGTCCGGGCCAGCGTCCCGCCGTCGGTGCACGGCACGGCCGACTCCCAGGACCCGCCCCAGGAGCTCGAGCCCGTGGAGAACCCGACGCCGAGCACGCAGACACCGAGTGCCGCCACGCTGACGATGGTCGAGCCGAGCGCCGACGGCTCGCGCCGGAACCGGGCGAACCACGGGTGCGGCGCCGGCTCGCGCGTCTGGACGGCCAGCGTCCCGACCATCGAGTCGGCGAACGTCTGCCTGCGGGCGTTCCACAGCGGCCGCAGGTAGCCGATGAGGAAGATCGCGTCGATCGCGTGCGCGATGACGCGCAGGCCGGCCGCGAGGAACCCGGCAGGACGACCGTCGGACACGCGCACGACGGCGACGCCCGCGACGCGCTTGCCCGGGGTAGCACCCGTCCAGCCCTGCAGCAGCAGCATGACGACCACCAGACCGACCAGCCACGGGCTGGTGAACCACGCGACGGGATCGACGTCGCCGGTGCTGCTGGCGCCGCCGAACGACGGGGTCAGCGACGGCTCCTGCCCGCCGGACCCGAGGGCGACCCACGTCGCGCCGCCGAGGATCGCACCGTCGAGCAGCGCCGCGACCACCCGACGCGTCCAGGAGGCGAGCGGCGGACCGTCCACGGGCGCCTCGAGGTCGGGGGGCAGCACCTCCGTGTCGGTCACGGCCAGATCGTGGCAGGTCGCGGCAGGTCTTGTCCCAGGAATGACCGCGACGTCACACCGTCGCCCGTGCCGGGCTCCCGAAGCCGCCCGCCCTCGGTCGGGCCCGGCCAGGCCGACGCCCCGTGCGCTCCGCACGAGCTCGAACCCGACCTGGGTGCCGCGAACAGCCGCAGAACGGCACTGGTGTCGGGTTGGTCGACAAGCCGGCGGTCAGGCGGGCGCGATCGACTCGACGGGGTGGATGCACGGCCCGGACACCGAGGCCGCCGTCGGCGGGTCGGTGGGGTGCGGCGGCATCGTCCGGAGGAACGTGCCGACCACGCGCACGCTCCGATCGGCGAGGCGCTCGATCTCCTCCAGCGGGCGGCGATGGTCGCCGTGGCCCCAGGCGCCCAGGTACGGCCCCTCCTCGCTGCCGAACATCACGACCACCTGCTGCGCCGGCGGCTGCTGCGGTCCGCGCACCGGGAGCGGGTCCCAGACCTTATAGGTGCCGACGACCTCGACCTGCTCGCCGTCGTGCGCCTCGCACTCGGCCAAGGTCGTGCACGTCACCGTCACCGGTCGAACTCCACGGTCGTGTGGTACTCGGCGTCGTCCCAGGGGCGGTTGTCGCTCGCGGCGGTGTACGGGGCGTCGAACTCGAGGTGGGAGATCGTGTCGTTGCTGAAGACGTCGCTGTCGATGACGCGGACGCTGATCTTCCCGTCGATCGGGACCAGCTTGTCGAGCGAGATCCAGAACGTGTTCATGTCACCGCTGCTCATGTCGAGCGCACCCGTCTCGGCCTCGCGTCCGCCGTGGTTGCACCGCACGTAGACCTCGTCCTCGCCCTCCTGCGCCGACTTCACCACCACGGTGACCTTGAGCCACCTGCCGCGCAGCTCGGCCAGCAGGGCCATCTTCTCGCCCTCGTGGGGGCTGGCGTTGTACCGGACGACGGCGTTCGCCGTGGACATCGCCGCGGCTGCCGCGATGAAGGGCGACGGGTCCTTCGTGGTCGCGGCCGCCAGCGTCGTGCCCTTGCCCACGCCGCCGACGCCCGCCCACTGCTCGTGCCACGTCTGGCCGGGCTTCGTCGGTGGGCCGTACGTCGCGAAGTACCAGGCGGTGTCCTTCGCCGTGTACCCCTCGTCCTTGGTGTAGTTCTCGAAGGTGATCCGGTCACCCCCCGCGACCATGACGACACCGCCCCAGTGGAAGTTGAACCCCGTACCGCCGAGCTCGTCGTCCCGGCGGCGGGTGAACGCCTCGCCGACCCCTGGTGCGGCGTACCGGTTGATCCCGTGCAGCCGGTCGAACGCGTCCTGGTCGGCGGCGCTCAACGCGTTGTACGCCGCGTGGGCGGTCGGTCCGTCCGCGCCGAGTCCGCCCGCGACGAAGATCTCGTCCCGCATCTTGGCCGGCTGCTTGGTGGCGGACGTCTCCGCCCGCGCCCCCGCGTCGTCCAGGTACACACCCCGGGGAGAGGTGTCGGTCCCCGACGGTCCCTGCACCTCCCGCGCCGAGTACCCGCAGTCCGCGTAGAACTCTTCGCCGTCCTCGTCGGACAGGATCTTGTAGCCGGCCTTCACGGTCGTCCGGTTCCCGCTCCCGTCCGGCGCGGGACCGCTGGGCCCGGCGCCGCCCACCTCGAGGCGCACCCCCGACTGCTTGGCCTTGAGCACGGCGTTGGACTCGACGATGAGCGCCTCGTCGGCGAACAGCGCGTGGGTGTCGGCGTCGGTGGTGACCGTGCGACCCTCGTCCCCCACCTTCGCCGTGCCACCGACCTTCCAGAAGCCGGAGAGGGCCTGGTCCGTCTCGGGGACCTCGGTGAAGTCCCGGGATCCCGAGGGGACCGCCGATCCCGTCGCGCCCACGAGCCCTCGCGCGGACCGTCCGGCGCGGATGGTGCCGGCGACAGCCTCCGCGTGCCCCTCGGCCCCCGCACCGTGGTCGCGCGTGAGCCCGGCGTGCTGCAGCTGGTGGGCGTACTCGTGGGCCGCGACGCGGAGGGGTGGTGTGCCGGACGAGAAGTGGGTCGTCAGCCCGTCGGTGTAGGCCGGCACCCCTCGCGCCCTGCATCCCGCGACGTCGAGGAGCGCGGCGCCCGGCACCGGCGCTCCGGTCGCGGCCTCGATGGCGCCGCGGTGGGGGAAGCGCATCGGTCCTCGGCCGGGTCCTGGCTGTGTGAGGAGCTGCGCGACCGCACGGTTGCCCCCCTGCCGCTGCAGGGTCAGCAGCCAGCTGTCCGCAGGGGCGGGTTGCGCCGGCCGCGTCGACTGCCGCTGGACCGGGTCGTCGTTCAGCCGGTCACGCGCGTGGCCTCGACGGACGGTGTGCACGACGTCCTCCCGACGTGGCGATGGTCGCGGGAGCGCGGCGCGTGGCCCGCCCGGACGCGGCCCGCGGCGCCGAACCAGCAGCAACGCCTTCTTGCATAGTGCCGACCTCCGCACCGAAAGACAACGGTCCCGCGGCATCCGCTCGACGCCCACCGGCCCGGGTCAGCGGGCGGGGACCTCGACCTCCACGCGGACGACGTCGCCCGTGCGCCGGAACAGCCGCTCGCTGACGTCGGCGTCGAGCGCGCCGTCGACACCCTCGACGCGGGTGCCGTCGGCGAGGTGCGCGACGACGGCCGGCGTCGTACCGGGCCCGTCGGTGCGCCGGTAGACGACCGGTACCTGGCAGAACGTGAACGCGAGCGACCCGGCGGGGAGCGCGAGGTTCTGCTCCTGCTGGGTGAGGTCGTGGTAGGTGAACGTCGTCGGGGTCGCGGTCCACTCGTCGGCCCGCAGGAGGTCGGGCCGCACGACGACGCGCCCGCCCTCGACCCGCAGCCCCAGCTCGCCGAGCCGGGTGAGGATCTCCTCCTTGACCTGGCCGGTCATGCCGGGCTGCCGGGCGCCCTTGCCGGCAGGGGTGTGCGAGTACGGGTCGACGGGGAACGCGCCGTACACGTCGGGGGTCTTGCAGTAGCCGAGCCCGAGCCGGATGTCCTCGTAGGCGTCGGCCAGGCCAGCGACGACGGCCGCGTCCGCGTTCTCGGCGACGGCGCGCTCGTGGTTCTCCTGCACGGCGAGCAGCAGCTTGGACACCATGTGCCAGTAGATGCTGCCGAGCCCCTCGTACGCGAAGAACGACCCCGACCGGCCGGTGAACTCGGTGTGCCGGAACACCTGCTCGAACACGTCGAGCACGGCGTCGCGCCCGTCGGCGACGCCCGGGACGTCCGCCTCGTCGAGAGCCGCGTCGAGATCGCGTGCGTTGTGCAGCCCGGGCGCGAACCGGTGCTCGCCGCGCACGTCGCGCAGCACGATCGACGTGTCACCCGCCGCCACGAGCGCCCCCAGCAGCGGCGCGGACGCGGCCTGCTCCGCCGTGATCAGGTTGCGCGCCAGGAACGTCGGCAGCTCGCGGTCGGGGTAGAGCTGGTAGGAGTTCTGGTCCGCCCGATACAGCGCGCTGCGCCGCAGCACCCGGACGAGCTCCAGCGCCTCCGCGGAGGTCAGCAGGCCCGACGACAGGACGGCGACCTGCCCCTCGAGCATCTCCTGCAGCCGTCCGACCGTCGCGCCGTCGCGCAGGTCCAGCAGGTTGTACGAGTGGTACAGGCCGTCC
The DNA here is from genome assembly GCF_054049655.1 of Cellulomonas sp. P5_C5. Classification (NCBI taxonomy): domain Bacteria; kingdom Bacillati; phylum Actinomycetota; class Actinomycetes; order Micrococcales; family Cellulomonadaceae; genus Cellulomonas; species Cellulomonas sp. P5_C5. The sequence goes on from NZ_JBFULY010000050.1 coordinate 8,508, forward strand.
TCGCGACGGTTGGCCCGCAGCGCGGCGTCGACGTAGACCTGGGCGTCCGCCAGGAACGCCTGCACCGACGACACCCGCGTGCGCTCGCCGCTGAAGCCGGCGTACACGCGCGTGCGGTAGGCGGTGCCCGCGGCACCGAGCGCATCCATGACCGCGCGGCGGGCGTGGTCGTCGAACCCCGTGGCGGCCCGGTCGACGTGCGCGTCGAGGGCCGCGGACACCTCGGCCAGCAGGCCCGCGAGCTCGGCCGTGACCGTCAGGTCGTCGGTCAGCAGGTCCCGGGCCAGGGTCAGGGCACGGCGCAGGTAGGCGAGGGTGACGACCGACAGGCCCTTGCCGACGAGCGCGTTGTTCGCGTCGTTCCACTCCGGGCGCTGCGTGTTCATCCAGATGCCGCCGTCGGGCACGAGGTTGACCACCTTCGCCAGGATGGTCAGGAGCAGCTTCTCGCCGAGCGACACGCGGACCAGGTCACCGTCGGGGCCGTGCACGAGCCGCCCGTCGGCGCCCTCGGTCGCGATCCGCCGGGTCACCCGCTCCTCGGCCTCGGTGTCGAAGGTGATCGTCGCGATCGGCTCGACGACCGTGGCGTCGTAGGTCGCGATCCGGTACGGCACGTCGGCGTGCGTGAAGACGGCCCGGTCGACGAGCGCCTCCAGCCGGCCGGGGTGGAACCGGCGTGACGCCTCCAGGAGCTTGACCAGGTAGATCACCTGGTGGTCGCTCCAGTAGCCGATGTTCGCCCACGGGTTCGACGGCTCGGGCACCTCCCAGTCGATGCCGGAGCGCGAGATCCGGTAGGGGTTGTACCCATCGGCCGTCGTCGCGTCGAGGAACACCGCCACCATCGACTCGACGTACTCCGGGAACGACCAGGCCAGCGCCTCCCAGTTCTGGAAGATGTCCCGCCAGTTGCCCTGGAAGTCGACCAGCGTCTCGCCCTCCGCGTCGGTCAGCGCGATCCGGAACTTGTTCCACGGGCGGCTCGGGTCGCCGTGCCGGCGGCTGAACGTCAGCGGCAGGTACTCGCGGACGAGGCGCAGCAGGTCGGGGTCGCCGGACGCGTCGGCCCGCGCGGCGAGGTCGTCGACCTGCTCGGTCGCCGCGAGCCCGTCGAACCACGCGCCGCTCCGGTCTGCCGTCCGACGGCTGCGCTGGCCGACGAACGCCCGCAGGTCGGCCGTGCGGACGGTGTACCCGTCGGCGAGGACGCCGCCGCGCATGATGTTGAACAGCACGTTCGCGCGGTGGTGCGCGGTGGCGAGCTCGTCACCCGTGACCTGCGCGGCGTCGGCGGTCCCGACCAGGAGGTCGAGGTGCTCGCGCGTGCCCGCGACGTCCGCGGCGAGCGCTGCGGCGGCCGCGGTCGGGTCGGCGAGCAGGGTCTGCAGCCGCACGACGTCGGCGGCGCTCTGGTCGACGTCGGCGACGACGCTCCACCGGCGCTGCTCGCCCGGGGCGAGCGTGAGGTGCGCCCGGACCAGGTAGGCGCCCTTCTCACCGCGGACCTCGTGCTCCGCGACGACGGGGCGGCCGGTCGCGAACGCGGTGACCTGGCGCACGGACAGCAGGTGGTCGACGTCGTCGAGGCCGACCTGCCACGCGACGGTGGTCGCGAGGGACTCGCTCGGGTCCGCCCTGTCCGTGAGCGTCGAGTTCAGGTAGACGAGCCCGAGCCCGGTCGCGTCGACCTCGGCACGCTTGTACGCGTCGAGCAGGCTGCTGAGCTCGCCCTGCGTCTGCACGGTGACGCCCGCGGGCAGCAGGTCGACGAACCCGTCGAGGACCTCGGCCCGGACCTCCTGGTCGGTCGTCGAGGCGACCTCGACCTCGCGCACGACCCCGTACCGGGCGGCGGTGCGCCACGTCACGCGCACGCGCAGACCCAGGTCGGGGCGGCTCTCCTCGAACACGAGCGTCGTGCCGAGCGGGTCCTTGTAGAGGTTGCGGTCGGCGTGGGGGTCACCGGGCCGGTGCGGCGCGAAGGGCTGCCAGAACGTGGTGCCGACCCGCAGGAGGGTCAGACCGCCGGTGCGGCCGGCACCCGCGGCGACCTTGTCCTCGGTCGCGTACGGGAACAGCGCGCGGTCGGCCTCCTCGCGCCCGGCGGTGACGCCGCCGGTGCTGGAGATGAACAGCCACAGGTCGCTCGCGCCGACGAGCGTCATGAAGAACGGGGGGAGGTCGTCGTAGGACGTGATGCGGTAGAAGCGCAGCCCGTCGAGGTCGACGAGCCCTGCCTCCGGGGCACCGGACACGTGGCCCAGCCCGTCCGTGGGTGCGGGCGAGAGAGTCTGCGACGCCATTGCCGATGTCCTTCGTGTCATGCGCGCATCGCCGGTCCCGGGCGGGCACGAGGGCCGCGTCGGGCGGCCGTGGGTGCGCTCCCATACATTGACACGTGTCACCGACGAACGCAAAGACCGCCCGGCGCAGGCGCCGACGCTGAGCGGTCGGCGCTGCGCCGGGCACGTCTCACGACGACACGGCGCGGCTCTGCGCGTACCAGGCCTCGTTGACGCTGCGGCGCACCGCGACCCGCTGCCGGGTCTGGGCGAGGAAGCCGATCACGACCAGCGCCACCAGCAGCAGCCACCAGCCCCAGCCTGCGTCGACGGCGCTGCTGAAGCCGCCCTCCGTGAAGTCGGCGGAGTTCAGGGTGCCCAGCAGGAGCATCAGGCCGGCGACCACGCTGACCGCTCCGGCGAGGGAGCTGGCCACGGCGAGCACGATCATCGGCATGTTCCCGATGACCGACACGATGCCGAAGATCGCGCCGACGACCACGCCCAGCAGGACCGCGACCCAGCTCCAGTCGATCCCCAGGGCGACGATCAGGCCCGCGCCGACGACGTACCCGAACGCCGCCATCGCGAGGATCACGGCCACCGCGTAGTAGAGGTAGGCGAGCACCGCGAAGATCAGGGCGAACACGAACCCGGAGACCCAGCCGAGCGCCGTGCCGAGGAAGCTCTCGTCCGCGAGCGAGGCGAACAGCCCCGCCCCGAACGCGAACCCGGCGAAGAAGCCCYAGATCGGGAGGACGAGMCGCAGCACGAACTGCCCCGCGAAGAGCATCACGCCCCCGGCAACGATCGCAAGGATGCCCAACAGGATGTCTGCCATGTCAGCAATGTAGGACTCGCGGGCCGCGGTCTGTGCCGAAACGGCAACGAGTCGTCATTCCTGGACCCGATAACGTCCGGATGCCACGTTTCACACCACCCTGCCCAGGAGATCCGCATGACAGAGAGCGACCAGACCGTGCCCGACCCCCACGCGAGCGGCGCCGCACCGTCGATGCCGGTCGCACCGCAGTACCGGGACCAGCCGGTCGCCGCTGCGCCCGTCGACCGGCCCACGTCGGTGACGCGAGCCGTGCAGCTCATGTACGTCGGCGCTGCGCTGAGCGTCGTCGGCATCCTCGTCGCGTGGACCACGAAGGACCAGCTGCGCGAGCAGGTCGAGGCGGCGAGCCCGACCCTGACGCCCGACGCCGTGGAGTCCGCCACGACGATCTCGCTGGGGTTCGCGACCGTCGTCGGCCTGGTCGGCGTGGGCCTGTGGCTGTGGATGGCCGCCGCGAACGGTGCTGGCAGGTCGTGGGCCCGGGTGCTCGCCACGGTCCTCGGCGCGCTCGGTGCGCTGAGCGCGGTCTTCAGCCTCACGACCGGGACGGGCGTCACGATCGCGCTGCAGCTGCTCTCCCTCGTGCTCGCCGTCGCGATCCTCGTGCTGCTGTGGCGCCCGGCGTCCTCGGCGTACTTCCGGGAGCGGTCCGCACGGCAGGTCTGACCCCCGCACAGGGCGGCTGGGCGACCCTCCCGTACGGGTGGCCGCCCAGCCGGTGCGCTAGTCGATCGTGACGGGAKTGGCCTGCCACGCGGTGACCGGCGCTGGGGCACCGATCTGCCCGGTGTTGTTCCTCCCCCACCCGTACGCTGCCCCAC
>NZ_JBFULY010000051.1:0-12213 GCF_054049655.1 Cellulomonas sp. P5_C5
GGGGCCGGTGCGGCACGTCGGCAGCGTCGACGTGTTCCTCGAGGCCCTCGGGCACGCCGAACCCGGCGACGTGCTCGTCGTGGACAACGAGGGTCGCAGCGACGAGGCCTGCGTCGGCGACCTCGTCGCGCTCGAGGTCGCGCGCGCCGGCCTGGCCGGGATCGTCATCTGGGGGCTGCACCGCGACACCGCACAGCTGCGCGCCATCGGCCTGCCGGTCCACAGCCTGGGCGCCTACCCCAACGGGCCCGAGCGCCTGGACCCGCAGGCGGCCGACGCGCTGGCCTGGGCCCGGTGCGGCCCGCACCTCGTCACCGGCGACGACGTCGTGCTCGCCGACGACGACGGCGTGCTGTTCCTGCCGGCCGACCGGGCGGCGGAGCTGGCGGCCGTCGCCACCCGCATCCGGGACACCGAGGAGCGCCAGGCATCGCGGATGCAGACCGGGACCACGCTGCGCGAGCAGACCCGGTTCGACGAGTACCTGGCCGCCCGCGAGCGCGACGGCGTGACCTTCCGCCAGCACCTGCGCTCCCTCGACGCGGCGATCGAGGAGTGAGCGCGGTGGCGTACTTCCACCGGCTCGACGAGACGACCTTCGCGCCGACGGGGCTGGTCAGCGGCGGGTGGGACCCCGGCGAGCAGCACGTCGCACCGGCTCTGGGGCTGCTGGCGCACGCGGTCGAGAGCGACCGGACGCACGGGCTGCAGCTGGCGCGCCTGTCCTACGACATCCTCGGCACCCTGCCGATCGAGCCGGTCCAGGTGCACGTCGAGGTCCTCCGCCCCGGTCGCACCATCGAGCTCGTCCAGGCCACGCTCAGCCATGACGGGCGCGCCGCGGTCGTGCTGCGCGCCTGGCTCCTGCGCGCGTACGACACCGCCGAGATCGCCGGGAGCTCGTTCCCGACGGTGCCCGGCCCCGACGACCTGCCGGTCTGGGACCCGGACGGCACCTGGCCGGGCGAGTTCGTGCGGAGCGTCGAGGCACGCCGCTGCCAGCAGGAGCCCGGCCGGGCGGTGTCCTGGGTCCGCACCGCCGTGCCACTGGTCGCGGACGAGCAGGTCAGCGCGACCGCGCGGGCTCTCGGCCTCATCGACATCGCCAACGGCCTGACCCCCCGCCGCCCCACGGACGAGGTCGCGTTCCCCAACGTCGACCTCACCGTCCACCTGGTCGCGGCACCGCGCAGCGACTGGCTCGGGCTCGACACGACGGTCACGTTCGGACCGGCAGGTCTCGGCCTGACCCACACGATCCTGCACGACACGAGCGGCCCGATCGGCGCGTTCACCCAGTCGCTGACGGTCCGGCCGCGCCCGTCGTGAGGATGACGAGCTGCTGGGTGGCGCGGGTCATCGCGACGTAGCGGTCGACGGCGCCCTCGATGCCGGTGCCGAACGACTCGGGGTCGACGAGCACGACCAGGTCGAACTCGAGGCCCTTCGCCAGCTCGGGCGTCAGCGACCGCACCCGGGCGGTCCCCGGGAACGTCGGGTCGCCGATCACGCACGCGATGCCGGTGGGGTGCTCCGCGAGGATCGCGTCGAGGTCCGACGCCGGTCCGTGCAGCACGGAGACGCCGGTGCTCCGGACGGACGTCGGCACGTTGGCGTCGGGGAGCGCCGCGCGGATGACGGGCTCGGCCTCCGCCATGACCTCCTGCGGCGTGCGGTAGTTGATGCTCAGCGACGCCAGCTCGACCTGGTGCAGCCCGACCCGCTCCAGCCGCTCCTGCCACGACTCGCCGAACCCGTGCCGGGCCTGCGCGCGGTCGCCGACGACGGTCAGGCTCCGCGACGGGCACCGGCGCAGCAGCATCTGCCACTCCGCGTCCGTCAGCTCCTGGGCCTCGTCCACGACGACGTGCGCGAACGGGCCCGCCAGTGCGTCCGGGTCTGCGGTCACCAGGACCGACTCGTCGACCAGCTTGTCGCGCAGGTCGTCCCCGCGGAGCATCGACATGAGCTGCAGCTCGGAGTCGTCGGTGGCGATGAGGTCGTCGACGATCGTGTCCATGTACGCCCGCTCGGTCGCGAGGGTGGCCTCGTGCCGGCGGCGCCGTCGGGACGCCTCGGGGTCGCCGAGCCGCTGCCGGGCGGCATCGAGGAGCGGCAGGTCGGAGACGGTCCACGCCTGGGCGTCGGCGCGCTGCAGCGTCCGAATCTCGTCGACCGTCAGGCCGGGGTGGCACAGCCGCAGGTACGCGGGGACGGTCCAGAGGTCGCCGACGAGGTCGGTCGGCTCCAGCAGCGGCCACGCGCGGTTGAGCGCGGTGTTCAGGTCCTTGTTGCCGAGCAGCGCCCGCCGGAGCTGCTCCCGCTCCACGGGGTCGTCGTCGGCACCGTCGACCTTGTCGACCAGGATCTCCAGCAGCGCGTCCCGGACCTGGTCGCGGGCCTCGTTGTGCGGCGTCCCCGGTTCGGGCGCCTCGAACGCCTCCGCCCAGTCGTCGGTGCTGACCCACACGTCGAACCACGACGTCTCGACCTCCAGGCCCTCCTTCGGCGGCCGCTCGTAGAACCGGACCGCCGGCTCTATGGCCTCGACCATCGCCACGGACGCCTTGAGCCGGGCCACCTCGGGGTCCGGCTCGACCGCCGCCGACGCACCCTCCGCGACGAGGTCCCGCAGCGTGCACGTCCGCACGCCCTCCTCCCCGAGGCTCGGCAGGRCGTCCCCGACGTAGTCCAGGTACGGCTGGTGCGGCCCGACGAACAGGACGCCACCGCGGCGGTGACCGAGGCGCGGGTCGGAGTACAGGAGGTAGGCGGTGCGGTGCAGGGCGACGACGGTCTTGCCGGTGCCGGGACCTCCGTCAACGACGAGCGCACCCGCCGACCCCGCGCGGATGATCGCGTCCTGGTCGGCCTGGATGGTGCCCAGCACGTCGCGCATCCGCTCGGAGCGTTCCGCACCCAGGCTCGCGATGAACGCGGACTGGTCGTCGAGCGCCGCACTGCTGCGCAGCCCGTCGGCTGTGAACACCTCGTCCCAGTAGTCACTGATGCGACCACCGGTCCACCGGTACCGGCGGCGGCTGACCAGGCCCATCGGGTGCGCGTGGGTCGCCCCGAAGAACGGCTCCGCGGCGGGTGAGCGCCAGTCCAGCAGCAGCCGACGACCCGCGCTGTCCGTCAGACCGAGCCGCCCGACGTAGACCGTCTCGCCGTCGGTCCCGACGGTCCGGCCGAGGCACAGGTCCAGCCCGAACCGTCGGAGCGTGCGCAGCCGTGCGGACAGCCGGTGGATCTCCTGGTCACGCTCCAGCGCCAGCGTGCCGCTGCGTCCGGGCGCCCTGCGGGCGGCGTCGAGCCGCTCGACCAGCTCCGCGATCGACTGCTCCAGGGTCTGCGCGACGGCCGCGAAGTGCTGCTCGTCCGGCGCGATCGACGCCGGGTCCGCCTTGGCGGCGAGGTTGTCAGGGAGGTCGAACGCGGTGGTGGTCGCAGGGGTCACGTCGTCATCAGCTCCGAACTGGGGTTGCCGGCCAGGGCACGGTCGGAGATTCTGCGCCGCAGAGGGGGCCTTGCCGCAAGACCCCCCGTCGGCTATACCTTGGAAGAGGCGGGCACGGTCATCCGGAGCCCGCCTCTCGCATGCCCCGGCCGGGGTGGTGGGGGACGGCCCCACCACCCGCGGCGGTCAGACCGCTCGGAGCGTGAACCGCTGGCAGATGTTGTCCAGCCACGGCCACTGCACGAGCGCGTTCCCGTTGGCCAGGCCGCAGCCGGACAGGTCGAGGACCTTGCCGCTGTGCCGCGCGACGAGCCGGACCGAGCCGTCGGCGAGCGGTTCGACCCGCCACTGGCTCCCGGTCGCCGAGCACGAGCCCTGCGTGAGCGCGGCCCCGTCGGAGGTGGACCCGGACGCGACGAGCAGGCAGCTGCTCGCCGACGAGGCCGGCTGGATGCGGTAGTACCCGTTGTCGGTGTGCGCGAACGTCCACCGCTGGCACGCCGCCCCGTTCCACGCCCAGCTCCGTACGGACGTGCCGGCCGCGGTCGAGCAGTTCGCGACGTCGAGCACCTTGCCGCTCTGGCTGCTGACGACGGCGACCGTGCCGGTGGGTGCGAGCCGCCATTGCTGGCAGGTGGAACCGTTCGAGGTCCAGATCCGGATGTTCGTCGCGTCCGCGGTGCCGCAGCCGGCCAGGTCCAGGACCTTGCCGCTGGCCCGGTTGGTGAGCCGCGACCAGCCGTCGGACGTCGGCGTGACCTGCCACTGCTGGCACGCGTTGTCGAGCCACGCCCACTGCCGGACGTCCGTGCCGTCCGCGGTGCCGCAGTCCGCGACGTCGACCACCTTGTTGCTCGCCTTGTTGACCAGCCGGTAGTAGCCGTCGGCGGTCGGGTCGAGCACCCACCGGCTCGACGCGGTGTCACAGCCGTACTGCGCGACGTCGGCACCGTCCGACCCGGAGCTGCCGGTGACGCCGGCGCAGCGTGCGGTGCTCCGGTTCACCAGTGTGTAGGCGGCACCCTCGACGGCCGCGGTGATCGGACCCTTCTCGCCCGACGGGACCGCGAGGTCGGTCGAGGTCGACGCCGGGGACCCGAAGCTGGGCGAGCCGTCCGACGCCCAGGTGAACGGCTGCGCGCGCGTCGACCGGGTGCTGCCGCACCCTTGGCTGCTCGACGCGTTGCCGTGGTAGACCAGCCAGTCCTGGGTACCGTCGGGGGACGTGAAGAACCCGTTGTGGCCCGGGCCGTAGACGCCGTTGCCCTGCTGGAGCACGGGCGAGGACCGCTTGGTCCACGCCGACGCCGCCATCGGGTCGCTCCCGGTCAGCGTCAGCAGGCCGAGCTTGTAGTCGGGGGTGTTGCAGGAGCTCGCCGAGAAGACGATGTGCGTCCTGCCGTTCCGCTGGATCACCGCGGGCGCCTCGTTGGTCCGGCCGCCCTGCGTCTCCCAGCCGTTGGTCGGGCGGGAGATCAGCACGCGCGACCCGGTGACCGTCCACGGGTTCGTCATCCGGGAGATCCAGATGCTCTGGTCGGCGCCCTGCCACTCCGACCAGAGCAGGTACAGCTGGCCGCCCACCGTCAGGTAGCTGCCGTCGATGTTCCAGGTGCTCGGCATCGGGGTGGCCTTGAACGCGTACGGGCCCATCGGGTCGTCGCCGGCGCTCTCCAGCACGCGGAGCTTCTGCCCGTCGAGGTTCGCGCTCGTGCCCGACGTGTACATGAGGTACCAGCGGGTGCCGTTCGGGCCGGTCAGCCGGTGGAACTCCGGCGCCCAGAAGTTGAAGCCGCTGTCTGCGGCGGTCTCCGACCACACGTGCACGGGCGCGGCGGTGCGCAGGCCGGCGAGCGTCGGGGACTTGCGCATGACGAGCTGTGAGTTCCACGTGGTCGTCGCCAGGTAGTAGCTGCCGTCGTGGAACGTGAGCCAGGGGTCGGCACCGTTGGCGAGCAACGGGTTGCGGACCGTGTCCTCGCCGACGGCCGTCGCGGTCGACGACGGGACGACGAGGGCGGTGACGACGAGCAGCGCGGCGAGCGCGAGCGCGGCGAGCCTGCGGAGCGGCGGCATGCGGGACCTTCCGATCGAGTGTGAGCGCTCACATCACGTCGGGCGACGTGCGGAGCGGAGGACTGGAGGAGTGGCGGCCCACGTCCGGCGCCCACGTCGTCGTGCATCGTTGGAAAGCGTGTGCCGAGACCCAGGGGACGGCCGCGGGCCCTCGGGCGTCAACGGCGCGCAACGTTTCGTCGGTCGGCCCATCTTCAAAGGGCATTCCCAGGCACGCGGCCTACCGTGAGCCGGATCCAGCCGATCTCCGGAGGAATCATGGCAACCGAGCCCATCCCCAGCGCCGCCCCCGACCCGACGCCCCCTCCGCCGCCACCTCCCCCGCCGACGCCGGCGCCCTACGTCCCCGCGACCACGGCGCCCGTCGGATGGGTCATCGCAGCGATGATCCTGTTCTGGCCCACCGGGATCCCCGCGCTCCTCGCCTCGCACCGAGCAGCACGGGCCCTCGGCGCCGGCGACGCCGTGACGGCCGAGCGGGAGGCTGCGAACGGCCGCCGGTGGGGAATCATCAGCGTCATCGTCGGCGCCGGTCTGATCGTGTTCTCGGTCCTCGCCTCGATCGCCTGGGCGTTCCTGATCGCTGTCGCGTTCCACGAGCACGGCGACGGCTCCTGGGAACAGGGTCCGCGCTGGAGCAACGAGCTCCCGTTCGACGACGGCGTCTCACCGGGCCTGCCGGAACGCCCCGGCAACGACCGCTAGCCTTCCGACCGTCGGCACTCCGCTGGCATGACGCGGAGGGCGGCAGCATGGCGGGTCGACGCAGGAAGAGGCTGCCGAAGGACTTCGCGGACCTGCTGGAGCAGGGTGATCTCACGCGGCTCCGGGCGGTGTTCGACGACTGTCTCCTCGACGCCCGGGGCGGCCACGCGAAGTACACGGCGCTGGCCTTCGACGCGTGCCCCGACGAGCTGGCGCGGTGGCTCGTCGCGCAGGGCGCCGACCTCGAGGCGCAGGACGCAGCCGGCGACACCCCTCTGCACCGGCGGGCGCGGAGCGGGCACGGGAGGATCGGCGTGCTCCTCGAGCTCGGCGCGGACGTGCACGCGACGAACGGCCGCACCGGCACCCCGCTGCACGCGGCCGCCGCCGGCCGCAACGTCGAGCACGTGCGCCTGCTGATCGACCACGGGGCGGCCGTCGACGCCGTGAACGCCGACCGGCTCACGCCGCTCGAGCTCGCTCTGCGGACCTGCACGAACATCGACATCGAGCGGATGGTGCCGACCGCTCAGACGCTCCTCGACGCCGGCGCAGCCCGGACGGCGGTGGCGGAGGAGTACGTCGAGAGGATCGGCCAGCGGTTCGAGTTCTTCCGCGACCAGTTCGCCGCCGACGGGGTCGCCGCGGCGAGCGACGCACTGGACCGGCTCTACGTCCTGTTCGGCACGACCCCGGTGCCACGGCGGCGCGTGCACGACGGCACGACGCCGATCAGCGTGACGTCGAGCCGCTGGCAGGAGCAGCACGCMGAGCTCTGGGACCTGCTCGTCCCCGCTCAGGGTCCGGCGGCGACCGTGCAGGGCGAGGTCGTCCGGATCAGCGGCCGGATCGCCCGGGAGCTCGAGGGCAACGGCGGCGCCAACTGGGACGGGGAGTTCCGATCCATGGCCCGCGCGTTCGCGGAGCACGTCGCCACGGGCACGTCGCTACCCGACCCGGCGCTCGCGAGCGCGCAGAGCATCACCGACACCCTCGCCCGGAAGGGGCGCGGAGACACGAACCGCCTGGCTGAGCTCGCGGTCGCATGGGTCCTGCTCAATCCTGCACCCGTCCCGCTCGGCCGGCCGGACTACCGCCGGTAGATGCGCCCGGCTCGCGGCGGCGGAGGGGAAGTACGCGTGCAGGGTGGGCATGGGAGGACCTCTCAGGGGCTGACGGGCGGGTACGGCAGCATCGGGTGGTCCGGGTCCCACGCGTAGGGCAGTGCCGTCTCGAGGTACCAGAGCCAGAACCTCCTGCGCTCCGCCGGGTCCCCCACGCCTTCCCACAGCGCGCCTCCCGTGAACGCCAGGGAGGACAGGAACGCGGCGTCCCAGTCGGCCGGGTCCGCCTCGGCAGGCTCCGCCGCCAGGTCCTCCAGCGGTGTGTCGTACAGGAGCGTGCCGGCCGCGGCCACGCATGCCAGCAGCGCGTAGAGCGCGCGGGGCTCGATCTGGCCCGACCCGAGTCCGTCCTCGACCCGGGCGGTGAGGCTCTCCGTCAGGTCCTCGAGCTCGTCGTCGTCGGCGTCGCCGTTGAGGGCCGCCGTCACCACGTCTGCGACGCCCTCCGCGTCCGCGAACAGGTCCGGCCGGCTGCGTGCCTGGCCGAGGGTCGCGTACGCGCAGACGAGGGCCAGCGTGGTCCGCACGTACCGGCCCGCGTCCGGGTGGAGCTCCCGTGCCGCGGCGTCGACGGCCCGGTGCACCCGGCCGCGCGCGGCGGCCGGCAGCTCGCCGTCCGGGCCGATCGACGCGACGGCGTCGGCGATCGCGGCGGTGACGGGCGGCGGCACGACTGGCATGCGGCGAGGCTAGGAGCGCCGACCGGCGAGCGTCTCGACGATCCGTGCTTCGAGATCGGGCGCGGACCAGACCCGCCAGGACTCGTACCCCGTCGCGGTCTCGACGTCGGTCGGGGTCTCGACGCCGTCCTGCCAGATGCGCGGTCGGTCGTACGGGGACAGGACGAGCTGGATCTGGGAGTAGCCGGAGTCGCGCTCGGCGTCGTACGGGCCGCGCATGCCCATCCGGGGCCAGCRCAGCTTGTGGATGCCGAGCCCGGTGATCGCGACCGGTCGGAACAGCCGGTCGGCGGCGACGACGTCGGCGAGGTCGGCGCCCAGTCCTCCGACGTGGTCGAACACCTCGACGATGATGCCCGAGCCGCCTCTCTGCTCGATCAGCCGGCAGAACACGAACTCGTCGCCGCGGTCCTTGAACGCGTCGGCCCGGAACCGCGTCAACGCCGGCTCCTGCGCCAGGAACAGCGGGATGGCGACCACCTCGCCGGGCTCGACCTGGACGAGCTGGGGCCGTGCCATCAGTGGGTCTCCTCGGTCCGCTCGTGGGCGACCCACCCTGGCGCGTCCACGCGGACGCCGTCGTCGCCGACCAGCGCCGCGAGGTCCGCCTCGAGCCGCGCGAGCTCGGCGGCACCGAGCCGCTGCTCCCACCGCGCACGCAGCTCCTCGAAGACGGCCTCGCCCTCGCGCAGCACGTCGAGGCCGAGCGGGGTCACCTGGAGCCGGTTGCGCCGTGCGTCGGCGGGGTCCGGCTCGCTCGACACGTAGCCGCGCTGCACGAGGACCGCGATCGTCTTGGCGGCTGCCTGCTTCGAGACGGCGGTGCGGCGCCCGAGGTCGGAGGCGCTGTCGGCCCCGGCGATGATCGCGCGCATCGCGAACTCGTGCGACGGGCGGAAGTCGTCATAGCCGCGCGCGGCCAGCTCGGCCGTCGCGGCGTCCACGAGGATGCGGAAACCGCTCAGGAGCAGGAGCGCGAGGTCGGCGCCGGAACGTGGCATGTCCGCAGCGTAGGCGCCTCCGGTCGACAAAGACAACAAGGTTGTCTAGTGTAGTAGACAACCTGGTTGTCTATTGAGAGGAACTGCCATGAGGCACCACACCGCCCGCGTCAACGGGGCCGACCTGCACTACGTGTCCGCCGGCACCGCCGGACCGCCCCTCCTGCTCGTGCACGGGTTCCCGGAGACCTGGTGGGCCTTCCACCGGCTCATCCCCCTGCTCGCGCCGACGCACCGGGTGTTCGCCGTGGACCTGCGCGGGTTCGGCGACTCCAGCACCGCCGCCGCCGACCACGACAGCGCGACCGCCGCCGAGGACCTGCACGGGCTCGTCGAGCACCTCGACGTCGGACCCGTCCACGTCACCGGGCAGGACATCGCCGGCGGGACCGTCTTCCGGTTCGCGGCCACGCACCCGCAGGACGTCCGCAGCGTCACGGCGATCGAGATGGGCCTGGCCGGGTTCGGCCTCGAAGGCCTGGCCGACGTCACGCACGGAGGCTCCTGGCACATCGGCGCCCTGGCCGCTCCCGGCATCCCCGAGCTGCTGTTCGCCGGCCGCGAGCGCGAGCTCCTGGGCGACTGGGCGTTCCCGAGCATGACCGCCGTCGCCGGGTCGATCACCGACGCCGACGTGGACGAGATGGCCCGCACCTACGCCCGTCCCGACGGCTGGCGCGGCGCGGCCGGCCTCTACCGGTCGATGCTCGCTGAGGGGGACGAGCTGCGGGCGCTCGCGCAGACGAGTCCGCTGTCGATGCCCGTGCTGGCCGTCGGCGCGGGCGGCGGACCGTTCACCGCCGCCACGCTCGGCCAGGTGACCTCCGGCGAGATCACGTCCGTGCAGCTCGACGGGGTCGGGCACCACGTCGCGCTGGAGGCGCCGGAGGCGCTCTCGGCGGCGATCCTCGACTTCGTCCGTGCGGTCGACGCCGCTACCGGGTGAGCAGGGCGAGCCTGTCGACGAGCACGTCCAGCAGGCCGTCGGGCCACGGGAACCGCGGGGCTGCGGGACGGAGCTCCGCGAGACCGTGCAGCGCGGTCCACAGCGCGGTGGCGTCGGCGAACGGGTCGGTGCTGGCCGAGGTCCCCTCGGCCGCGCAGTCCCGGATCGCCGTCACCAGCACCGTGAAGGCCTCGTCGCCGACCACGAGCCTCGGCGGACCGTCGGCCTCGGGCGACGACGACGGCTCGTCGGGGATCCACACCCCGCTGAACATCGCCCGGTACCGCTGCGGCCAGCGCGCGGCGAAGTCGACGTAGGCGTGGCTCGCGGCGCGCAGCCGGTCCTGCGGGTCGCGGCCCGCGGCCTCGGCGGCGGCGCCGATGTGCGCCTCGAGGGCGTCGAACGCCTCGCTGACGACGGCGACCACCACGTGCTCGCGCGTGGGGAAGTGCGCGTAGATCGACGGGGCGGCGATGCCGACCCGACGGGCCACCGCACGCAGCGTGACGGCCTGCTCGATGCCGTGCTCGTCCAGCAGCGCGGCAGCGGCCTCGACGATCTCCGCGCGGAGCTGCGCGCCGTGCCCGCGGGGGCTGCGCGTCCGGCGCGGAGGTGTGGGGTCGCTCATGAGACGTGACTTTACATCCGTAAGTACATGTGTAAATACTTACACCCGTAACCATACGGACCGAAGGAGACTCCCGTGCGCATCACCACCCGTCACACGCTGCTCGCCGCCCTGACCGGAGCGGCGCTCCTCCTCGGCGGCTGCGCCGTCGGAACCACACCCACGCAGAGCCCGACCGTCACCACGACACCGGACGACGCGACCGCCCGAGCCCTCGCCGAGCAGTGGGCCGAGGCCTGGAACACCCAGGACGACGCCGCCCTCGCCGCCCTCTTCACCACGTCGGGCACCTATCAGGACCACGCCTTCCAGACCAGCTTCACCGGACCCGACGGCGTCGCCTCGTGGGCCCAGATCACCCACGACGGGGTCGCCGACGTGCACGCCGCGGTGGACGAGATCGTCGCGACGCCCGACCGTGCCGTCGTCCGGTGGACCTTCAGCGGACAGCTCGTCGGCGCGCCGACGCCGTTCGCGGTCCCCGCGGTGACCTACATCGAGATCAGCGACGGCAAGATCTCCGCGCTCGCGGACTACTACAACCGCGCCGACGTCCTGGCCCAGTCGGGGCTGCCCGCGGACACCGTCTTCGAGTGACCGCCGCTCAGTCCGCCGTGGCCGGCTGCGCCCGCTCCCACACCGCGAGACGGTCCCGCTGCAGCACGCACACCAGGGCCGCGACCGCGAACAGGGCACCGGCCACGGCGAACGGGACGAGGTAGCCGAAGGCCGACGCGAGCAGGCCGCCGACCACGGCGCCCACCGTCAGACCGACCAGGCCCAGCAGCCTGCTCACGGACCCGACGCGGCCCATCATCGACGCGGGCGTCGCCCTCTGGCGCACGGACGCGGCCATGATGTTCCACACCACCGCGTGCGCGATGTAGGCCGCGAGCGCGACCGCCACGACGACGAGGTTCGTCGTCAGCGACATCACGACGAACGCCAGCGCGCCCACCCCGAGGGCGGACACGATGGTCCAGGCGTACCCGATCCGGCGGCGCACCCGGGACGCGACGGCCGCGCCGAGCAGACCCCCGAGGGCGGAGAACGAGAGCAGCAGGCCGTAGCCGGTCGGCCCGAGCCCGAGCTCGTCCTGCGCGTACAGGACGAGGTACGAGAACGGGATCATGTAGGCGACGCTCGCGAGGGCACCCACGGCGACGAGCAGCCGCACCACCGGATGCTGCCAGGTCCACACCGCACCCGCCCGGATCGACGCGAGCACGGCGGTCCCGTCGTCGCGAGGCACCACGTACGAGCCGCGCAGGCGCCAGAACGCGAAGCCCGCGACGAGGTACGCCGCCGCCGTGAGCGCGGACGGGGCGAACGCGGCGAGCGCGAACAGCACCCCGCCTAGCTGTACTCGGCCAGGACGTTGGTGACGTGGTTGGCCGTTGACGTGAGGAGAACCTCCGGTTGGGCTGTGGCTTGTCGAAGGCCCACTCCCACCCGGAGGTTCTCGTGCCTCACGCTAACGCCAAGCTCAACCACAACGGCCGCCAACTCCTGATCGATCGCGTTGTGCACCAGGGGCGCCCGGTCGCCCATGTCGCCCACGAGCTGGGGATCTCCCGGCAGACCGCCTACCGC
>NZ_JBFULY010000052.1:0-11035 GCF_054049655.1 Cellulomonas sp. P5_C5
GATCGTGCTGCTGCTCGCGCTGGTCCTGCGCAACCGCCCCCGGCCCGTCGAGATCGTCCTGCTGCTCGGCCTGGCCGGCGCCTCCGCCCTCAACGACTCACGGTCCGCGTTCGCGACGCTCCTGCTCACCGCCCTGCTCGTCGCGTGGCAGCTGCGGCCCACGACGATGGGGCGACGCACCAGCGCGCTGGCCACGATCGCGCTGTTCGCGGGGGTCGCCGCGTGCGTGTACTCGGTGGGCACGACGCTGATCCTCGACGRCTACCTCGGCGAGTCCACGCAGGAGCGGTCGCAGGCGCAGGTCGAGGCGTCCGGGTCGATCCTGCTGGGCGGCCGGCCCGAGTGGGGCGCCAGCATCGCGCTGTCCCAGGACCGGCCGATCGGCTTCGGGGTGGGCGTGATCGCCAACCTCGACGACATCCTGGTCGCCAAGTCGGGCATGGCCGCGCTCAACTACGACCCGAACAACGGCTACGTCGAGCACTACATGTTCGGCACGGAGATCAAGCTGCACGCGCTCGTGGCGGACCTGTGGGCCAACTTCGGCATCCCGGGGCTGGTGCTGGCGGGCGCCATGCTCGGGATCACGATCTGGTCGTTGGCCACCCTGGTCGCGCGCCGCTCCGCGCCCGCCCTGGTGATCTACCTGACCTGCCTGTTCCTCTGGAACTTCGCGTTCGGACCGATCCTCAGCTCGATGCCGGGCCTCGTGCTCGGGCTCGGGCTGCTGCTGGTGCGGCGGGACGACGCGGAAGAGGCCCCCGTGACCCCGACCACCCAGGTGACCACCACATGACGACGGAGACCACCGGAGCACGGACGATCTCCGTGCTCGAGTCGTTCCCCGGCCCCCGCCCGACCACCAACCCGTACCTGGTCCAGCTGCTCGCCGAGCTGCCGGAGGACGTCGTCGCGAGCACGTTCACGTGGCGGCGCGCCCTGCGGGACCGGTACGACGTGTTCCACGTGCACTGGCCGGAGAAGCTGCCCCGCGGCAGCTCGCGCGTCCGCACGCTCGGCCGGCAGGCGGCGACGGCCGCGCTGCTCCTGCGCCTGCGCCTGCGCCGGACCGCGGTGGTGCGCACGCTGCACAACGCGACGCCGCACGAGCCCGGGGGGCGCGTCGAGCGGGTGCTGCTGCGCTGGATGGACCGGCGCACCACGCTGTTCGTCCGGCTCAACCCCGCGACCCCGCTGCCCGTCGACGCGACGCCCGGTGCGCCCGTCGTGACCATCGCGCACGCCCACTACCGGGACTGGTTCGCACGCTTCCCGCGGGAGCAGACGGTGCCCGGACGCGTGCTGTTCTTCGGCCTGGTCCGCCCGTACAAGGGGGTCGAGGACCTGCTCGCAGCGTTCCGCGACCTCGCCGACGCGGGTGCGAGCCTGCGCGTCGTCGGGCACCCGGAGGACGCGGCGCTCGGGCGGACGGTCGCGGAGCAGGCCGCGACGGACCCGCGGATCGGGGTGCGGCTGGAGTACGTGGACGACGAGACGCTCGCCGCCGAGATCAGCGCCGCCCAGGTGGTCGTGCTGCCGTACCGGCGCCTGCACAACTCCGGCGCCGCCCTCCTGGCGCTCTCCCTGGACCGGCCCGTGCTGGTCCCCGCGGGAGACACGGCCACCGAGCTGGCGGCCGAGGTCGGCGCCGCGTGGCTCCCCACGTTCTCCGGGGAGGTCGGCGCGGCCGACCTCGCCGCTGCGCTGGCGAGCACGGACCTGCCGGGCCGGCCCGACCTGTCCGCGCGCGACTGGTCCGTCGTCGCCCCCGCCCACGCCGACGCGTTCCGCACGGCGCTCGCCCGGGTACGCGGGCACGCGTCACCCGCCCCCGTCCGAGGAGATCGATGAGCACGGCACACGTCGAGGTCATGTTCCGCAGCGAGCGCGACGTCGACTCCTGGACGGCCCGGCACGAGCGCGGGGAGGTCCCGGGGCGCTGGCCGTACGGGCTGGACCTGCTGGCGCGGCCGGGGGTCACGCTGACGCGACGGAGCCTCCCGGAGCCCACCCGTGCGGACCGGCTGCGCGCGATGGTGCGTCGCGGGCCCCGTCCGTCGGCGACCGACATCGGCATCGCCTGGGACGAGAACCTGGCCCGCCGGATGCTCGTGCTGGCCCCTCACGCCGCCATGCACGCGGGGGCGATCTGGCTGACCGACGCCCTCGCCGCCGACCCGGACAGCGCGCGCGTCCGCAGCACCCTCGACGTGCTGCGCCGGATGGACTCCGTGTTCGTGAACAGCCAGGCCCAGGTGGAGCCGCTCGAGCGCGCCCTGGCCGGGACGGGCACGCGTGTCTCGTTCTTCACGTTCGGCGTCGACGCCGACTTCTTCTCCGCGCAGCCCGCCGCCGACCGTCCGCTCGTGGTCAGCGTCGGCGGCGACCGGGACCGGGACCCGGCCACGCTGTTCGCCGCTTTGGCGCGCGTGCACGAGGCCCGTCCCGACGTCGAGATCGTCGTCCAGAGCTCGTCCGACGTCGCGCCGCCGCCCGGCGTGACCAAGGTCCCGCGCCTGTCGCACGTCGAGCTGCGGTCGCTGTACGCCCGCGCGAGCGTCGTGGCCGTCGCCACCCGGCCGAACCTGCACATGTCCGGCCTGACCGTCTCGCTGGAGTCGATGGCCACCGCGCGGCCCGTCGTGCTCACCCGGACCCCGGGCGTGGAGGACTACGTCGACGACGGCGCCAACGCCCGGCTCGTGGCCACGGAGTCGCCCGAGTCGCTGGCCGACGCGGTCGTCGAGCTGCTCGACGACCCGGCCGAGGCCCGCGCCCTGGGCCTGCGCGCCCGCGCGGTGGTCGAGGACCGGCTCACGTCGGTGCACCTCGTCGACAACATGGCCGCCGCGGTGGGTCTCGGCTGACTCCCGTCAGCGCCGGCGGCGCGGCCGGAGCACCCGGCCGACGCCCGCGGCGTACCGGCGCAGGATCCCGAGGTCGGAGCGACGGATCCCGTAGAACGAGAGCATCGAGACGCCGAACAGCCGCTTGAGGAAGAACTGGTTCAGCGCGCTGGAGAGCAGGTAGCCCAGGACCGTCGCCCACGCGGCACCCAGGGCGCCGTACTCGGAGACCAGGACGACCAGCAGACCGACGTTCACGACGCACGCGATGACCAGCGCGATGCTGCGCAGACCCGGCCGGCCGCGCGCGCTCAGGCCGGCACCCGCGATCGACCCGGGCGTGCTGAGCACCACGGCCACGAGCAGCAGCGCCGCGATGGGCACCGCCGGGGCGAACTCCTCCCCGAACAGGATCGGCAGCCACCACCACATCGTCAGCCCGAGTCCGAGCGCGACGACCGTGCAGATCAGCGTGGAGATGCGCGCGGACGCCGCGAGCTTGGCGTCCTGGCTGCGGTGCGCGTCGGTGACGAACGTGACGTCCCGCACCGAGCGGTGGATGATCAGCGGGATCTCGCTGACGTTGACGGCCACGACGTAGAGGCCCAGCTGGTAGGCGCTGCTGAGCGGGGTGATCAGCGTCTGGTCCACGCGGGAGAGCAGGACCCCCGAGATCGTGCCGATCCACAGCCGCATCCCGTACCCCGTGATGGCCTTGGTCGATGCGACCTTCTCTGTGTCGACCTCCGCGGGGGGCAGCCGGCGCGGCAGCCACAGGTAGGCGATGGCGCCCATGACCGGCATCGCGGCGAGCACGACGACGGCCGTGAACGGCGTCAGGTGCCCGGTGAGCCACAGGGGCAGCAGGACCAGCAGGCGCAGCCCGGACGCGAGCACCTTCTCCGAGGCGACCATGGTCCACTGCTGCAGGCCGGACGCGATGCCGCGCAGCACGCCGAGCAGCAGCGTCGGCATGACCGCGAGCGACGCGACGACCATCAGGTGCTGGATGTCGAGGTCTCCCCCGCTGAGCCACCCGCGGGCCGACAGCACGGCGGCCGTCGCCAGCAGACCCGCCAGGATGATGATGAGGAACCCGTTGCGGGCGGCCGTGCGCACCAGTCGCGGGTGCCGGGCGACCGCGTAGGACACGGCCTCGGGCACCCCGAACGTCATGAGGGCGATCGCGAGACCCAGCGGAGCCGTCGCGGCGGCGACCTGGCCACGGCCCTCGACGCCCAGCGACTGGGCGAGGATCGGCCCCGTGGCCAGCGCGATCGCGGCCGGGAAGAAGTTCCCGACCAGCGTGATCGTCATGCTCCGGGCGGAGCCCTGGCGCTTGGCCTTCGGCTGGCTCTCGTCCGCCTCCGGGATGCTGCCTCCATCCGTCCGGGTCACGACGTCGTCGAGACCTTCGTCGCGCGGACCGTGCGGCTGCCGTCACGGGCGTACTCGACGTACACGGTGCCATAGGCGCCCGCGAGCATCCCCGCACCGCGCGCGAGCGTGCGGCGGCCGTGGGCCTGGTGCGACAGGGACCGGGTCAGCAGGCCGACGCCCGTCCTGGCGATGCCGCCGAGCGCCCGCACCGCACCCTGGGCGGTCAGCCGGACCCGGACCAGCCCGCGGGCGAGAGGGCCGTCGGCCAGCACGAGGGACGTCCGGCTCCACGTGTTGCCGCTGCGGAACGCCCGCGCGAGCACCCACTGCCGGGTCACCCGGTCCGGGGGGACGACGTCGACCACGACGGCCTCGTCGCACCACACCATGCGCCCGCCGGCCGCCGAGAGCTGACGCGTCAGGAGCATGTCCGACCCGCCGCTCAGCCCGAACCGCTGGTCGAACCGCAGGCCGAGCGCGCGCACCTGCGCCAGGTCGAGGAGCAGGTTGTTGGTCGCCGCGACGTCCGTCTCCGTGCCGGTGGCCAGCCGGCGGCGGTCGAAGAACCGCCCGGCACTGACCCACGCGTCGGGCTGCTGCTCGTACTCGGAGACCACGGGGCCGACGACGGCCGTCGGCCGGTCCACCCGGTACGTGTCGACCAGGCGGGCGAGCCAGCCGTCCACCGGTCGCTCGTCGTCGTCGATGAAGACCAGGAGGTCAGCGGAGCCGGCCTCGTCGAGCGCACGGTTGCGCGCCGCGGCGATGCCGGGTTCCGGCTCGTGCACGTAGCGCACCGGTCCGGTCCGGGCCAGGTCGAGCACGACGTCCCGGGCGCTGGCCGCGGGGTCGTTGTCGACCACCAGGACCGTGCCCGCAGGCTCGAGCGTGCGGACCTGGGCGACCAGCAGCGGCAGCGCCGCGAGCAGGTCGTCCGGGCGCTTGTACGTCAGCACCCCGACGACCACCTCGAGCCCGTTCACGTGCCCTCCCCCTGCGAGGGCCGACGGCGCCCCCTGCGCCGCCGACCACTCCTGTTCCGACGCGATCATGGCACGACGGGCCGGGCGCTCAGCTGGCTCCACCGGGTGATGAGCGGAAGCGTCGTCGTCGTGGTCGAGGTGTAGACCGAGAGCCCCACACCACCCGCGACCTGCAGAGCGGCCGTGGTGCTGGTGCCCGACAGGGTCCACGCGGTCGGCTCGGGCGAACCCGCCACCCACACCTTTCCGCGCAGCGCCGTCGTGCCCGAGCCGTCCACCTGGAACCGCACCGCCAGCGTCTGGCCCGCCGTGTACGTCAGGCCCGGCACGTTCACCTGGCCGACCGTCGTGGTCACCCCGCCGGAGATCCCGACGATCGACGCCCGCACCACACCCGTGGACAGCATCTTCAGCCGCAACCGGTACCCGTCGGTGGTCCCCACCGAACGACCCACCAGCTCCAGGTCGGTGCCGGCACCCGTCGCCATGACGTTCATCGAGACCTGCGTCGAGAAGTCCGTCGACGTCGAGGACACCGGCAGGAAGGACGACAACCGGAACCCGGCACCGGTCACGCGCATCGCTGCGGCGCCCGGCGTGACCGAGAAGTTCGTCGCACCGCCCGCCACGGTCCACGCGCCACCGGTCTCGGCGGAGCCCCAGCCACCCGTGGTCGTCCGGTTGAAGGCGTCGACGGCGAACGGGAGGTTCGCCGGCGGTGCCGTGACCGAGACGGTCCGCGAGGTCGTGGCCGGCTCACCGTCGTCGTCGGTGACCGTCAGGGTCACCAGGTAGGAACCGGCGGCGGCGTAGACGTGCGCCGGCGGAGTCGGACCGGTCGCCGTGGCGCCGTCCCCGAACGTCCAGGCGTAGGACGCCACCGTCCCGTCCGTGTCGGTCGAGGTCGACCCGTCGACGGCCAGCGAGAGGAACGTCGCCGTCGTGGTGAACGCCGCGACCGGTGCCAGGTTCGGCACGGGTGCCGCGACCGTGACGTCGTGCGTCGTGGAGCTGGTCGCGCCCTGGTCGTCCGTCGTCGTGAGGGTCACCGTGTAGGTGCCGGCCGCCGCGTAGGTGTGCGCCGCCGTGACCCCGGTCGCCGTCCCGTCATCCCCGAAGGTCCAGGCGTAGGAGGCGATCGTGCCGTCGGCGTCGCTGGACGTGGTGGCATCGACCGCGACCGACAGGTCCGTCGCCGTGGAGGTGAAGGCTGCGACCGGCGCCGTGTTCGGCTTGATCACCGTGACGGGCTGCGTCGTGGTGCCGGTCGCACCGTCGTCGTCGGTCACCGTGAGGGTGACGTCGTACGTGCCGCTCGCGGCGTAGACGTGGGACGTGCTGAGACCGGTCCCGGTCTGGCTGTCCCCGAAGTTCCACCCGTAGCTCACGATCGAGCCGTCCGAGTCACCGGAGCCCGTGGCGTCCACGCCGACCGTCAGACCGGTCGGGGTGGCCGTGAACACCGCCGCGGGGGCGACGTTCGCCAGCGCGACCGTGACCTCCGTCGTCGCCGTCGCGGTGCCGCCGCGGTTGTCCGTGACCGTGAGGATCACCGGGTAGGTGCCGGGTGCCGCGTAGGTGTGCGTCGCGGACGACGTCGTCACCGTCGGCGTCCCGTCCCCGAAGGTCCACGCCCTGCTGACGATCGAGCCGTCGGAGTCGGAGGAGCCCGCCGAGTCCACGTCGACGGTCAGCGCCGACGTCGTGGCCGTGATCGCCGCGACCGGCGCGACGTTCGGTGCCACCACCGTGACGTCGTGCGCCACCGTGGCCGTCGCACCGTCGTCGTCGGTCACCGTGAGGGTCACCGTCTTGGTGCCGCCCGTGGTGTACAGGTGGGAGGCGGTCGCGCCGGTGGCCGTGCCACCGTCACCGAAGCTCCAGGCGTACGAGGCGACCGTGCCGTCGGGGTCGGACGAGCCGGCCGCGTCGACGGCCACGACGAGGTCCGTGGGCGTCGCGGTGAACGCGGCGACCGGGAGCTGGTTGGGCGCCGTCACGATGACCGGCTGCGACGTCGTCGCGGTGCCGCCCTGGTTGTCGGTGACGGTGAGCGTCACCGTGTACGTGCCTGCCGCTGCGTACGTGTGCGACGCCGTGGTGCCCGTCGCCACCCCGCCGTCCCCGAAGGTCCACGCCGCGGACGCGATGGTGCCGTCCGGGTCCGCCGAGCCCGTCGCGTCGACCGCGACCGAGAGGTCGGTGGGCGTGGCCGTGAAGTACGCCGTCGGGCTCTGGTTGGGCAGCATGCCCGTCTTGCCGAGCGCGTAGTGGTTGGCGACGGTCTGCGCGTCGAGGGCCGTGGAGTAGACCGCGACCTCGTCGAGCGAGCCGGAGAACCAGGGCTGCGGACCCCAGGTGGTGTCGCCGCCGACGCGCCAGTAGCCCGAGTAGGACTGGGCGCCGGTCTGCGGGTTGGTGCCGACGAGGACCCCGTCGACGTAGAGGCGCATGCCCTCGCCCGACTGGGTGGCGACCATGTGGTGCCACTGGTTGTTGTTGTAGGCGAGCGGGGACGTGATGAGGTTCGTCTGCCCGGTCCACGTGCCGAACGTCAGGCGACCGTCGGTCTCCATGTACACGTGGCGGTCGTAGCTGCCCGACGTCCCGGTGGTGGCGTCACCGAAGCCGATGAGCTTGCCGCCGTTGCGCGTGCTCGTCCGGAACCACAGCTCCTCGGAGTAGACACCCGGTGCGGCCACCTGCTGGGTGCTCACGACCCGGCTGTTCTGCGTGCCCAGGGTGGTGATGGCCTTGTTGGCCACACCGAACAGGGCGCCCGTGACGCCCTTCGACACCAGGGACCCGTAGGTGCCGGTGACGCCGGAGATGCCGGAGTCGGCCGCGACCGTGCCGGACGCCTCGCCGAGGCGCCAGTACAGGTCGGGCTGCGCCGCGTAGACGGCCCCGCCGTAGGCGTCCGCCGGGGCGGGCGGCACGGTCGAGACGCGGCCGGAGGTGACCCAGTGGTCGAGCACCTTGGCCGAGGAGAGCGGCGCCGGGTAGATCGCGACGTCGTCGATGGTGCCCGCGAGGTACAGCGACGCCGGCTGGTTGGGCCAGCCGCCCAGGTTGTCCCCACCCACGCGCCAGTAGCCGGTGTAGGCCTGGCCGAACGTGGTGTCGGAGCGCTGCGCGACGCGGCGCCCGTCGATGAAGAGCTTCATGCCGTCGGGGCCCATCGAGGCCACCACGTGGTGCCACTGGCCGTCGTTGTACGCCAGCGTGCTGTTCAGCGTCCGGACCTCGTTCGGGTAGACGCCGAACCAGATCTTGCCGCTGTTGTCCATGTAGACCTGGCGGTCGTAGCTGCCGGAGCTCCCGGTGGCCGAACCGCCGAACCCGATGATCTTGCCGCCCTGCGTGGAGGTCGTCTTGATCCACGACTCCACGGCGAACGAGTCCGGACCCACGATCGGGTTCGTGCTGCTGACCAGACCGTTCGGCGTCCCGTTGAACGTCGACGCCGCGTTGGCGTCGGCGTTGATGGCACCGGTGGCGCCGCGGGTGACGCCCGTGCCGGCGTTCGCGTCGTTGAAGCCCGACCAGTCGTAGACGGCGGTGCCCGAGGGCTCACCCAGCCGCCAGAACGTCGACGCACCGTCCGCGAGGACGTGCTGCGCGTACGGGCTGACCTCACCGTCGTTCGCGGCGGTCACCGGCACCTGGTCGCTGATCGCGGAGTTCCCGAACGGGTCCACGACCTTGAGCCGGTAGGTGTACGTCGTCCCCGCCGTGAGGCCCGAGTCGAGGTAGCCCATCGTGGGCCGCTTCCACTCCGACGACGGCGCCGTGACGGTGTAGACGGCCACGCCGTTGCGCGTCAGCGTGTAGGTGAGGTTCTCGTTGTCGCGGTCGTAGTTCGCGGGCCAGCTGAGGCGCGCGGTGCCCGTCGCGAAGGACGCACCCTTGAGGGCGAACGCGGCCGACCCGAGACGCGGCCCCTGCTTGTTGGGCGCCTTGCCCACCCGGGCGAACCGTGCGAGGMCCTGCTGGCCCTTGTTGTTCACGATCGTGAACTCACCGGCGTAGAGCACGTAGTCGCTGTTGCCCGTGACGGTCCACGGCCCCTGGCCCTGGCCGGTGTAGGAGCCCGTGTTGATCTCCGGGTAGAAGTGCAGCAGCGTCGGCGCCGGGTTGCCGGCGAAGTTGAAGTAGCCGTACGGGTCCGCCGTGAGGGTCTGAGTCGCGGCCTTGCTGAACGCGAGCGCGCGGTAGAACGACCACGGGTCGGTCTGCGGGAAGCCGCCGACGTTGCCGCAGTAGTGGGGGTGGCCCGCGACGTACACGACGTCCTCGCCGGGCCAGGCGGCGTACGTGTCGCCGTGGCAGTCCTCGACCCACACGACCTCGCCCGTCGCCCAGTCCCCGCGGGCGGTGCCCTCGAGGTTGCCGGTGCTGCCGAACACGTAGCCCGTGGCGTAGAAGCTGGTGCCGTCGGACGTCAGGCTCGTGATCGACGCCTGCGTGCTGCCGTTGCGGATGAGGGTGTTGAAGGGCAGCGACATCGACGCGCCGGTGACCCCGTCGACCCGCGCGAGACCGTAGCCGGGGGTGCCGCTCCCGTTGAACGTGGTGAAGTTGCCGCCGACGATGACCATCGAGCCGTCCGGCGAGACCGTCAGCGCGCTGACCGTGCCGTTGTCCGCGCTCGGGTTCCACGGCAGGACCGCGCCGTCCGAGGCCCGGAACGCGGCGAGCCGGTTGCGGGGCTCACCGTTCGCGCTGGTGAACGCGCCGCCGACGTAGACCGTCGAGTCGGTGGCCACCAGAGCGCGGACCTGCGAGTCCAGGCCCGGGTTGAACGAGGCGACGAGCGCTCCGGTCGCGGTGTCGAACGCCGCGATGCGGTAGCGCGTCTGCCCGGCGATCGTCGTGAAGTTGCCGCCGACGTAGACCCGTGAGCCGTTCGGCGAGACCGCCACCGCGCGCACCTGGGCGTTCGGGTTCGGCGCGAAGGAGGTGTCGAGGATGCCGGTCTCGATGTCGTAGGCGAGGAGGTTCGTCCGGGCGACCGTGCTCACACCGGCCGCAGCACCCGCGGGACGCGCCTTGGTGAACTCACCGCCGACGAACACCTTGCTGCCGGCGACCCCCTGCTGCCAGACCACGCCGTCGATCTGCGTCGTCGGCAGGGAGTCGGCGGCGATCGTCGTGGGCGTCGTGGCGACGGCCGGTGACGAGTCCGCGGCCGCGGGCGTCGCCAGCGCGATGCCGGTCAGGCCGGCGAGGGCCACGGCCGCCGCGAGAGTTCCTGCGACGAGTCGGGTGAGCGGGGCGCGGAACGAGAACATGGGCACCTCGGGCGTTCGGGGGGACGGCTGGGGTGCCGTGCAAACCGAGCCTAAGTGGACATTTCGGCCCTAATGGGGTGACGGGCGGGTGAACTGGACACGCAACCGGGTGATACTCGCCCGGTCGCGTGCGTCAGACCACCGGGGCTGCGGAGAGCTGCGACCAGCTCACGACCACGGGCAGCGTGGTCGTGGTGCTCGAGGTGTACGCGGAGAGCCCGACACCCCCTGCGACCTGCAGCGCAGCCGTCGCGCTCGTACCCGACAACGTCCACGCCGCCGGCTCGGCCGTGCCCGCCACCCACACCTTGCCGCGCAGCGCCGTCGTGCCCGAGCCGTCCACCTGGAACCGCACCGCCAGCGTCTGGCCCGCCGTGTACGTCAGGCCCGGCACGTTCACCTGGCCGACCGTCGTGGTCACCCCGCCGGAGATCCCGACGATCGACGCCCGCACCACACCCGTGGACAGCATCTTCAGCCGCAACCGGTACCCGTCGGTGGTCCCCACCGAACGACCCACCAGCTCCAGGTC
>NZ_JBFULY010000053.1:0-9072 GCF_054049655.1 Cellulomonas sp. P5_C5
GTTCTGCCGCACCAGCGCGACGTCGGTCAGCCCGTTCCCGTTGAAGTCGCCCGTCACGACSCGCACCCCCGGGGTGTTCGCCCACGACCCGATGAACGTCGGAGCGGACCCGTTSGTSAYCTGCCASGTGCCGTCRCCCTGCGCAAAGGCCACCGGGATCGACGCCCACCCGGCGTTCTGCCGCACCAGCGCGATGTCCGTCARCCCGTTCCCGTTGAAGTCCCCCGTCACCACCCGCACCCCCGGGGTGTTCGCCCACGACCCGATGAACGTCGGAGCGGACCCGTTCGTCACCTGCCACGTGCCGTCGCCCTGTGCGAACGCCACCGGGATCGACCCCCACCCGGCGTTCTGCCGGACCAACGCGATGTCCGTCAACCCGTTCCCGTTGAAGTCCCCCGTCACSACSCGCACCCCCGGGGTGTTCGCCCACGACCCGATGAACGTCGCGGCAGACCCGTTCGTSAYCTGCCACGTGCCGTCMCCYTGMGCGAACGCCACCGGGATCGACCCCCACCCCGGGGTCTGCCGGACCAGCGCGACGTCGGTCAGCCCGTTSCCGTTGAAGTCCCCGCTCACCACCCGGACGCCCGGGGTGTTCGCCCAGGAGCCGATGAACGTCGGAGCGGACCCGTTGGTGACCTGCCACGTGCCGTCACCCTGCGAGAAGGCGACCGGGATCGACGACCAGCCCGGGTTCTGCCGGACCAGCGCGATGTCCTTGGCCCGGAGCTGCTGCGCCGAGTCGGCGAGCTGCAGCGCCTTGGCCGCGTTGATGCGGCCGTAGCCCATCTCGTCGTTGCGGGTGCCGTTCGGGAAGTTCGCGACGTCGCCGTAGGGCACGGTGCCGACCTTGTCGGCGGAGCGCTCGATGAGGTCGCGCACGGCCGTCGCTGACAGCGACGGGTCGAACGAGCGGAGCAGCGCGACGACGCCGGCCACGTGCGGGGTGGCCGACGAGGTGCCGTTGAACGTCTGCACGTAGTCGCCCGTCGTGTAGCCGGCGGACCCCTGACGGTCGGTCGTCGGGATGTGCACGCCGGGTGCGACGACGGAGACGCCCGGGGCGAAGTTGGAGCCCCACCAGTTCTCGCCGTCCGGGCTGGCGCTGGACTTGCGGTTGTCGTCCTCGCTGGACGCGCCGCAGGCGATGACGAGCGCGTGCCGCGAGGGGTACCGGTTGAAGGTGTCGATGTCCTCGTTGCCGGTCGCGGCGCACAGGACGACGTTCCGGTCGTGCGCGTACTGGAGCGCCGGGTCGATGATCGAGAAGTCCCAGCCCGTCGGCCCGACGCCTTCGCCCGGTCCGTAGACACCGAAGCTCATGCTGACGACCGTGGCGCCGTGGTCGGCGGCGTACCGCAGACCGGCCGCGCACTCGACGTCGGTCCAGTTCTGGAAGGCCAGCGGCAGCACCTGGCTGGCACCCGCGACACCGGCGACGCCCGCCCCGTTGTCGACCGTCGCCGCCGCGATCCCGGCGCACGGGGTCCCGTGGTTTCCCGTGGGGCGGCCGTCGGGCCGCATCGTGCCCAGGTTCACGCCCGGGTCGCTGAAGCGCAGGTCAGGGTGCGTGAGGTCGCAGCCCTCGTCCAGCACGGCGACGACCGTGCCCGCGTCGCCGACGGTGATGTCCCATGCGGCCGGGCCGTCGATCCGCTGGACGCCCCACTGCTGGGCGAAGAGCGTGTCGTTCGGGCTGAGCGTCGCGGGGATGAGCATCGGCATCGTCTCCAGACGTGCGTCCTCGACGACGTCCGCAGCCTCGGCCAGCAGCACGTCGCGCAGCTCGTACGCCGTGCGAGCCAGCGGGTCCGTCACCACGAAGTACCGGAACGGAGCGATGTACTGGCTCCGGGCCTCGTCCTCGGTGAGCCCGTACTCCGCGAGCCGCGCCGCGAGCCCGTCGCCCGCCCCCTCGACCGGTCGGACGAGCAGGACGTTCGGCAGCGGGCACACGAGCCCCTCGGCCCCGTCGACCCCCGGGAACCGGTACACGGCACCGAGCCACTCGGCGCGGTCCCCGAGCTGGTCCGCGACGTTCGCCGCCGCGGCCGGCAGGTCCTGCGGCACGCGCACCCAGCGCAGCGTGTCCGAGTTGTTGATGCGGGTCATCGGCCGTCGCGGGCCCGCCGCGTCCGCGCTCGGCGGTGCGGCCCCCGCGGGCGGCGGTGTGCCGCCGACGGGCGGCGGAGCGGCGGCGTCGTCGTCGTCGGCGATCGGCTCCAGCCCGATGGACGAGAGCAGCTCGTCCAGGTCCTGGACGCCGGCGGCGGCGGCACGCCCCGGGTCCGGTGGGCTGACGGTGACGACGGCGAGACCGGGCTCCAGCGTGAGCGTCGCTCCGCTGCCGTGCTCGAGGGTTGTCGGGAACTCAGGCATGACGACCTACCTACCCAGAGAGTGCTCGGACTTCGGGGCCCGCAGCCGGGAGGCGGCATGCGTCGGCTGGTGCGGTCCGTCGATCGGCCCGCGGCGTCGTCCGCCCCACGAGCCCCCCTCGTGGACGGCAGAGTCGAGCGACCCACCGGGCGCGCGGCTGGCGATCGGGCGGTGGGCGGTGTTCGCAGGCCACATTTTAGGGAGCCGCCCCACCGCGGACAACGCTCCGGCCGCGACCTTGCCCGAACGGGCAGCGTCCTGGACCAGGCGGCGGGCGACAAGGACGTGCTCGTCACTACGACGACGTTCGGTGACACGCCGTTGTCGGCACGCCGTGGCAGCGTGGCCGCCATGGAGATCACACGTCTGCAACCGGCCGGTCTCGTGCAGAGCCCGGCGTTCAGCCATGTCGCCGTCGTGCCGGCGGGCGCGACGACCATCTACGTCGGCGGTCAGAACGGGGTCGACGACACCGGCAAGGTCGTCTCGGACGACGTCGCGGAGCAGTCCGTCCGCGCGGTCGAGAACGTGATCACGGCGCTCGAGGCCGCCGGGGCCACGCTCGCCGACGTCGTGCAGTGGACGGTGTTCATCACGGAGGGCGCGGACCTCGCGGCGGCCTACGGCGCGATCGGCCCGCGGCTGGCGGGCCCCGGTGCGCCGCCCCTGGTCACCGCGGCCGTGGTGTCCGCGCTGGGGGTGCCGGGTGCGCTCCTCGAGGTGGGCGTGATCGCGGCGGTCCTGCCCCGCTGACCTCAGGCCACGGCCGTGGTGCGCACCAGGTCGGTGAGGCCGTGCCGGGACGTGACGCCGGTCTTGGCGTAGATGCGCGTCAGGTGGAACCCGACCGCGACCGCGACCGGCCTTCGAGGATCGACTTCAGGAGCGCGAGGTCGGCGGTCACGAGGGCCGCGTCCCGATCGAGCTCGGCGTCCGTCATCCCCGGCGCGCGGCGCAGCGTGAACACCACCTCGCAGCCGTCGCCGTCAGCGGTCGCGCGCAGCGGCACGTACACGGTGTCCCCCGAGGGCGTCCGCACCACGTGGTCCAGGACGCCGTACTCGTTCTGCGGGGCGAACGTCAGCCCCACCCGGCCCTGCGAGGTCTMGACGAACCAGCCGTCGCCGTCGCGCTCGACCGCGCTGCCGAGGCCGGCGGCCCACCGCGGCAGGTTCTGCGGGTCCGAGGCGAACGCGTACACCTCGGACAGGGGGCGGTCGATGAACACGCTCAGGTGCCGGGACTCCGTCATCCGGCGATCGTGCCACCGCCTCCCGACACGGGCGCGGCGTCCCGTGGCGCCGCCGTGGACGCCGTGACGGTCATGCCGTTCTCGACGGCCGGGAAGGGACGCAGCTGACCCCGCACATGCAGGAGCCCCCGCCGAGGCAGGGGCTCCTGTACGTCAGCGGATGGTCAGTCGGACCCCTTCGTCGGGACGACCTCGCTGCCGTCCTCGATGTAGGTGTTGTTGCGCCAGAAGAACGTCGGGGACTCCAGCGTCGACTCCGAGATGAGCACGTGCGGGGTGTTGCCGGCCTTGGAGATCCGGTTGCCGACGACGAGGAACAGGCCGCTCGCAGCGATGACGCCCTTGCCGTTCTGCGAGGTGTTCAGGGTCGAGCCGGTGTCGGGGTTGCCGTACAGCCAGTTGAAGCCGATGAGGATGTCGCCGTAGGTGCCCGACTGCTGCTGGATCAGCTGCGCCGACGTCCGCCCGCCCTTGAGGGAGCTGCCGAACAGCACGTACGAGTCGAGGGCACCCGATGCCTGCGACCCGTCGTTGTGGGTGATGCCGTCCGACTGGTTCGGGTCGTCGAACGTCACGAGGTCCTCGATCAGCGTGCCGAGGATGGCGACCTTCTTGGCCGGGTTCGAGCCCGACCCGTGCGGCTGGGCACCGTCGGTGACGCCCCGGATGAGGCAGCGGTACAGGGTGCAGTTGCCACCCTTGAACCCGTAGATCTCGTGCGACTGGTACGTCGGGCGAGCCTCGCTGTGCTCGATCCGGCCGGCCTGCACCGCGCCGTCGCGGATGTCGAAGAGCGGCCAGATCGCGTTGCGCTTGATCGGGTCGGTCTCGCCGCCGGGCGGGACGCCGCCCTCGACGATGCTGTCCCGCAGGATCCAGTCGGTGGCGTCCGGGTTGAACTGCCCGGTGATGATCAGCCGGTCGACGACGTCACCGTCGGAGAGGTTCTCGAAGCTGCCGGCGTAGTTCACCAGCGAGGTCTCGGGGACCCGGGGTCCGGTGACGGCCGACGGGGTGTATTGCCCCTCCTTCGTGGGTTCGGTGCGCCCGAGGACGAAGCCTTCCTCGGGCGGCTCGGGCTCGTCCCCGACGAACTCGACGTTCGCCTCGAAGGTCCCCCGAACCTTGTAGGTGTTCCCTGGAATGATCTCGATCGGCCCCTGTGTCATGGTCGGACACTCCCACCCGACCGGAGTGTCCGGAAAGTTCCGTCTCGTCCTGAATGTGACGCTTGTCCAGGTTTCCCATGACAGACCTGCCCAGGGCGCTTGCCTCAGGCCTGGGGGACGAGTCGGAGAGTCACAGCGGCGGCCTCGGGCCCGACGACGGTGTTCACGATCGCCGGCCCGTACCGGTCGTACTTGGCGTGGTACGCGGCGTCGATCGCCGCGTGCGCGTCCGGGTCCGGGGCGACGAAGGCGACGTCCTGCTCGAGCCCGGAGACGGTGATCCGGCCGGTGCCCGAGGCCTGGGCGCGGCGGAACCAGCCGTTGCCCGGGCCGTACGCGGAGCGGATGTAGACGTCGTCGCCGACGCGCACCACCCAGATGATGACGAAGGGCCGCAGGGTGCCGTCGGGCCGGTACGACGAGACGCGCAGCTCGTCGGCGGTGCCGATCCTGCCCAGGGCGTCGCTGGTCCACGCGCTCATCGGTCGGCCTCCTCGTCCGAGACCGCCTCGCCCCAGGTCGTCTCGGACCCGTCGCGGGCGTCGGTGGTCTCCCACATCGCCAGGTGCTCCACGAAACCATCGGGGCCCGCACCGTGCCAGTGCTCCTCCCCCGGCGGGCACCACAGGGTCTGCCCGGGGCGGACCTCCACGACGACGCCGTCCCGGGTACCCACCCGGGCGACGCCCTGGGTGACGCGCAGCGACTGGCCGACGGCGTGCGCGTGCCAGAACGTGCGGGCGCCGGGGGCGAACCGGACCAGGTTGACCCGCAGGCGCGCCGGGGGCGGCGGCGCCGCGACGACGTCGAACCAGACGTCCCCGGTGAACCAGACCGCGGGTGCCTTGGTGGTCGGGGGTGCGGTGACGAGCTCCATGGTGCTTCTCCTTCGGTTGTCGATGGTGTCGCGTCAGGGCGCGACCACGACCTTGAGCGCCTCACGGGCGTCCATGACCCGGAAGCTCCTCGATGCAACCCTGCACCCGCGGATCGAGGGAGTCCCTCCCGTCACAGGTACTGGCAGGACCTCCCATGCCAGCGGGAGCGGTCGTACGGTCGACGGCATGGACAACCGCGACGAGGTACGGGACTTCCTCGCCTCACGCCGGGCGAAGCTCACGCCGGCGCAGGCGGGCCTGACCGCGTACGGCGCGAACCGGCGGGTGCCGGGGCTGCGTCGCGAGGAGGTCGCGATGCTCGCGGGCGTCTCGGCCGACTACTACGTGCGGCTCGAGCGCGGGAACCTCGCGGGCGCGTCCGACTCGATCCTCGAGGCGATCGCCGGCGCGCTGCAGCTCGACGAGGCCGAGCGCCAGCACCTGGTCGACCTGGCCCGCGCCGCGGGCTCCCGCCCGGCGCGTGCTCGTCGGCGGCCGGCGCCGTCGGTGCCGGTCAGCGTGCAGGTGATGCTCGACGCCATGACCGGTGCGCCGGCCGCGGTCCGCAACGACCGGCTCGACATCCTGGCGACGAACGCCCTCGGCCGCGCCCTCTACGCGCCGCTGTTCACCGGCCCGTCCGCGCGCGAGGGGCGGCCCGCCAACCACGCGCGGTTCGCGTTCCTCGACCCCGCCGCGCACGACTTCTGGGTCGACTGGAACAAGGCCGCCAACGACACCGTCGGCGTGCTGCGCACCGTCGCGGGCAGATCTCCGAACGACCCGGACCTGCACGACCTCGTCGGCGAGCTGTCCACACGCAGCGAGGAGTTCCGCACCCGGTGGGCCCGGCACGACGTCCACCAGCACCGCGGCGGCGCCAAGCAGATCAACCACCCCGTCGTCGGTCGCCTCGACCTCATGTACGACATGCTCCCCATCGCCCAGGCACCCGGCCTGTCGATGCTCGTCTACACCGCCGCACCGGGGACACCGTCCGCGGACGCGTTGCAGGTGCTGGCCAGCTGGGCGGCGACCACGCCCGTCCCCACACCCTGAGAGGCACTCCCATGCACACACGCACCCTCGGACAAGGGCTCGAGGTCTCGGCCGTCGGCCTCGGCGCCATGGGCATGTCGATGAGCTACGGCCCCAACCCGGGCTCGCGCGACGACATGATCGCCGTCCTGCGCGGCGCGGTCGACCTCGGGGTCACCCTCGTCGACACCGCCGAGGTGTACGGCCCGTACGTGAACGAGGAGCTCGTCGGCGAGGCGCTGGCACCCGTGCGCGACCGGGTGGTCATCGCGACGAAGTTCGGCTGGAACATCGTCGACGGCAAGATGCACGGCACCGACAGCCGCCCCGAGCAGATCCGTCGGGTGGCCGACGCGTCCCTGCGACGGCTGGGCACCGACGTGATCGACCTCTTCTACCAGCACCGCGTCGACCCGGCGGTGCCCATCGAGGACGTCGCCGGGACGGTCGGTGAGCTGGTCGCCGCCGGCAAGGTGCGGCACTTCGGGCTCTCCGAGGCGGCGGCCGCGACGATCCGGCGCGCCCACGCCGTGCACCCGGTGACGGCCGTGCAGTCCGAGTACTCGCTGTGGACCCGCGACCCCGAGGCCGAGGTGCTGCCGACGCTCGCCGAGCTGGGCATCGGGTTCGTGCCGTTCAGCCCGCTGGGCAAGGGGTTCCTCACGGGGACGGTCGACTCGTCGACCACCTTCGCCGAGGGCGACATCCGCAACCGCGTGCCGCGCTTCACCGCGGAGAACCGCGACGCCAACACCGCCCTGGTCGAGCGCGTGCGCGCCCTCGCCGACAGCCGCGGCGCGAGCCCCGGCCAGATCGCGCTCGCCTGGCTGCTCGCGCAGCAGCCCTGGATCGTGCCGATCCCCGGGACCCGTCGGATCGAGCGCGTCCGCGAGAACGCCGGCGCGACCGCCGTGGCCCTGTCCGCCGACGAGCGCGCCGAGCTCGACGGCCTGGCATCGACCGTGGGCGTGGCGGGGAACCGCTACGACGACAACGGGATGGCGATGGTCGGGCTCTAGAGGGGCAACGGCCTGTCCTCGACGACGGAGCGCATGACGAGCGTCGAGCTGACCCGCTGGACCCCCGGCAGCCCGGAGAGCTGCTCGTCGTAGAGCCGCTGGTAGTCGCTCAGGTCCCGGGTGACGACGCGGAGCAGGTAGTCAGGGTCCCCGAACAGGCGCTGAGCCAGCAGGACGTTCGGGATCTCGGCCACGGCGGTCTCGAACGTCTCGATGGAGGTGCGGGTCGCCTCGCGCATCGTGACGAAGATCAGCGCCTCGAACGTCAGGCCGAGGGCTCCGGGGTTCAGCCGCGCGTGGTAGCCGCTGATGACACCAGCCTGCTCCAGCGCCCGAACCCGGCGGTGGCACGGGGAGACGCTGAGCTGGACGCGTTCCGCCAGGTCGGTGAGCGTCTGGCGGCCGTCGCGCTGGAGCTCGGCAAGGATCTGTCGGTCGATCGCGTCCATGCGACAGATCCTTCCACGAACACCGTCGGGTCGCGAAGAAGTCGGAACCACCTTCCGCCGATTCCGCCATAGCCTCCCCGCATGA
The DNA here is from genome assembly GCF_054049655.1 of Cellulomonas sp. P5_C5. Lineage (NCBI taxonomy): Bacteria > Bacillati > Actinomycetota > Actinomycetes > Micrococcales > Cellulomonadaceae > Cellulomonas > Cellulomonas sp. P5_C5. Next base: position 8,273 of record NZ_JBFULY010000053.1, read on the forward strand.
GCATTTCCGACGTGCTGGGGTTCTGGGCGGTGTCCGTCGTGTTCGTGGTCGCGCCCGGCTCCGACTGGGCGTACGCGATCACGGCCGGCCTGCGCGGACGCGTCGCCCTCCCCGCGGTCGGCGGGATGCTCGCCGGGCACCTGATGGCGACGCTGCTGGTGGCCGCAGGCGTCGGGGCGCTGCTCGCCGGCGCGCCCGGCCTGCTCGGCGGGCTGACCCTCGTCGGCGGCGCCTACCTGCTGTGGCTGGGGTTCACCACGTTCACGCGGCCGGCCACAGCGCCGGACGTCGCCGAGGTCGCGGAGTCGTCGCGGGCGCGATGGCTGTGGAAGGGGTTCGGGGTCAGCGGCCTCAACCCGAAGGTGCTGCTGCTGATCCTCGCGCTGCTGCCGCAGTTCACGTCGGCGTCCGCCCCGTGGCCGGTCTGGGCGCAGATCCTGCTGCTCGGCCTGGTCCACCTGGCCACCTGCGCCGTCGTCTACCTCACCGTGGCCATGGCCGCGCAGCGCGTGCTGTCCGCCCGTCCGGCGGCCGCCCGGATCGTGTCACGCACGTCGGCGGCCGTGATGACCGGGCTCGGCGTGGCGCTCATCGTCGAGCAGACGCTCGTCTGACCGGCGAAGATGCCCACATGGACGCACCGGCCCTGTTCGAGGACCTGACCACCGCGCACGTGGCCGACGCCTGCCTGCGGCTCGGCGTCGCCGTCCGGTGTGCCCCGCCGACGCTGCGCCCGGTGTCGGCCGGCCTCCACGTCGTCGGGCGCGCCCGGCCGGTGCGGCACGTCGGCAGCGTCGACG
>NZ_JBFULY010000054.1:0-2562 GCF_054049655.1 Cellulomonas sp. P5_C5
GGGAGCACCCCGCCTTTCCCGTCCACCGGGTTCCTCAGGTCAGGACGACCGTGAGTGCCCGGGGCGTGCACGAGACAGTGTGCGCGGATCAGCCCTTGACAGCACCCTGCATGATGCCGGCGACGAGCTGACGGCCGGCGATGAAGAACAGGATGATGAGCGGGATCGTCGAGACGGTGACGCCCGCCATGATCAGCGACATGTCCTTGAAGTACGACGCCTGGAGCAGCTGGATGGCCACCGGCAGCGTCGGGTTCTGCGGTCCGAGGACGATGAACGGCCAGAAGAAGTTCGTCCACGAGGCGACGAACGTGAACAGGCCGAGCATGACGGCCGCCGGGCGCGCCGCCGGGAGGGCGATGTGCCAGAACGTCCTGATCATCGACGCACCGTCGACGCGGGCTGCCTCGACGAGCTCGTAGGGCAGGGCCGACTCGAGGTACTGCGTCATCCAGAACACGCCGAACGCGGTGACCAGACCCGGGACGATGACGGCGATGAGCTTGCCGGTCCACCCGAGCTGGGACATGAGGATGAACAGCGGGACGATGCCGAGCTGCGTAGGGACTGCCGTGGTCGCGATGACGAACACGAGCAGGGCGTTGCGACCCTTGAACCGCAGCTTCGAGAACGAGAAGCCGGCTAGCGTCGAGAAGAGCACCACGGACAGCGCCGTGATGGTGCCGACGATGATCGAGTTGCTGAGCGCCTTCCAGAACTGGATGTCGCCGTTCAGCACCTTGCCGACGTTGGTGAAGAAGTCGCCCTGGGGGATCAGCGACGGGATCGGGTTCTGCGCGATGTACGGCGCGTTGGCCGACGCCAGCAGGAACGCGTAGTACAGCGGTGCGATCGCCAGGACGATCGCGACACCGAGCAGGGCGTACGTGACCCAGCCCGGACGGCGGTCGGAACCGGCGGCCGTCGAGCGGCTGCGCCCGGCAGCGCGGGCGGCACCGCGTCCGGCGGTCTGCCGGATGACCGGCAGCGAGGGGGCGCTCATCGGGAAACCTTCTTCCGCTTGGTCGTCGACGTCTCGGACGAGATCTTCCGCGTGATCGAGAAGTTGATCAGGCCGACCAACACGATGATGAGGAACAGGATCCAGGCGACTGCGGACGCGCGTCCGAAGCTCTTCTGGTTGCCCCACCCGAGCTCGTAGATGTACATGGTCGCCGTCATCCACTGACGGCTCGGGCCACCCTGGCCGGTCTGGTCGAACAGGCGCGGCTCGTCGAAGATCTGCAGGCCACCGATCGTGGAGGTGATGACCACGAAGATGATCGTCGGGCGCAGCATCGGCACGGTGACGGAGAAGAACTGGCGGACCCGCGTGGCACCGTCCAGGACGGCGGCCTCGTACAGGTCCTTCGGGATGGCCTGCATCGCCGCGAGGAGGATCAGCGTGTTGTAGCCGGTCCAGCGGAAGTCGACCATCGTCGCGATCGCGATGTGGCTGGGCAGGATCTGCGCGTGCCAGCCGATCGGGTCGATGCCGATGTAGCCGAGCACCGTGTTGATGAGGCCGGACTTGTCGGCGAAGAGCTTGCCGAAGATGAGGCTGACCGCGACGGGCGCGACGACGTAKGGCAGCAGCACGCCCATGCGCCAGAAGGTGCGCGCGCGCAGGTTCGCGTCGAGGAGCGCCGCGAGCACGATCGCGATGATCAGCTGGGGGACCGTCGACAGGATGAAGATGCTGAAGGTGTTGCGCAGGCTCTTCCAGAAGTTGGGCTCCTGGACGACGAACAGGTAGTTCTCGAACCCGACGAAGGCACCCTTGCCACCGATCAGGTTCCAGTCGTGCACGGACACGTAGGCCGTGTACACGAGCGGGAACAGACCCGTGAGCGCGAAGAGGATGAAGAACGGGGAGATGTAGAGGTAGGGCGAGACCTTGACGTCCCAGCGGCCGAGGGTCTGGCTGAAGCCGACCCGGCGGGGGACGCGCTCGAGGTCGCGCTGACGACCGCTGTCGAGCTGAGGTGGGGTGGTGGAGGTAGCCATCAGGTGTCCTTCGTGGCGGTGGTCAGGAGCCTACGCTGGCAGGGCCGGGCCGATGGATGACCMATCGGCCCGGCCCCGTGGCGTGCGTCAGCCGAGTGCGTTGACCGCGGCGACGAAGGTGTCCCACTGTGCAGCGGCGTCACCACCGTTGACGTCGACCTCGGTCAGAGCCGACTGCATCGCGTCGTTGACGGCGAAGTAGTTCGGGCCCTTGAACGGGGCGACGATGCCCTCGGCGCGGTTGGCCAGGATCTGGCCGGCCGGGGCGTCGTTGAAGAACGCGTTCGTGGAGCTGAGCAGCTCGTCCGAGGTCAGCGCCTCGGTCTGGCTCGGGAACGTGCCCTTGTTCTTGTAGGCCTGGATCTGCTGCTCCGGGGCGGTGAGCCACGCAGCGAACTCCTTGGCCTCCTCGGGGTGCTTGCTCTGGGCGGGGACCGTCAGGAACGAGCCACCCCAGTTGCCGGCGCCGCCKKGGAAGACGTCCGCGATGTCCCAGCCGGTCACGCCGGCCGAGTTCTGCTCGATGACGCCGAGCATCCAGCCCGGAGCCAGCAT
>NZ_JBFULY010000055.1:0-1506 GCF_054049655.1 Cellulomonas sp. P5_C5
GGGGGTGTGCTCGCCGGGTGCGCGAGCAGCTCAGGCTCGGGCGCTGAGCTCTCCCCGACCGACGTCGAAGGCGGGTGGGAGCAGGCGGACTCAGAGCCACGGGTCTACCTGGAGCTCGCCGAGGACGGCGGCCTCACCGGAAGCGACGGCTGCAACCAGCTGACGGGATCGTGGGAGGTCGACGGCACCGAGGTCGACTTCGGCGACATCGCGGCGACGATGATGGCCTGCGAGGACGTCGACACCTGGCTCTCGGGAGCCGAGTCGGCGACCGTCGACGGTGACGAGATGACGATCCTGGGCGACGGCGACAAGAAGATCGGGACCTTGGAGAAGTCTGAGTGATCCGGTCCCGGGTGACCGCCTCGCTCCTCGCCCTCGCGTTCGCAGGTGCGGCTCTGGGGGGCTGCGCGGACGCCTCGACGGGCAGCGCCGCTGTCGAGGACGTCACCGGCCTGTGGGGTATGCAGGACACCGAAGGGATCGCCTCGCTCGACCTGACCGAGGACGGCACGGCCACCGGGACCGACGGGTGCAACCGGATGGTCGGCACCTGGGAGCAGAACRGGACCCAGGTGGCGTTCGGGGAGTGGGCCACCACGCGGATGGCCTGCCAGAGCGTCGACACATGGCTGTCGCTCGCGGTGAAGGCAACCGTCGAAGGTGAGAACCTGATCTTCGCCGACGAGAACGGCGTCGAGATCGGGACGCTGCAACCGAACTCCTGACCCGCCTCGGACATGCCTGAGGGCCGCCTCTGCAGGGGAGGCGGCCCTCAGGCGTCACAGCAGGGTCAGACGGGGATGATGAGGCCCGCCGTCTGCGTCCGTGCACGGTCGAAGCGAGCGGCCGCGTCAGCCCAGCTGACGATGTTCCACCACGCCTTGACGTAGTCCGCCTTGACGTTGACGTAGTCGAGGTAGAAGGCGTGCTCCCACATGTCGAGGACGACGACCGGCACGAGACCGAGCGCGATGTTGCTCTGCTGGTCGTACAGCTGCACGATCACGAGCTTCTGGCCGATGGAGTCCCACGCGAGGATCGACCAGCCGGAGCCCTGGATCCCGATCGCGTTGGCGGCGAAGTGCTTCTGGAACGCCTCGAACGAGCCGAAGAACTCGTCGATCGCAGCGCCCAGCTCACCGGTCGGCTTGTCACCGCCGTCGGGGGAGAGGTTCTGCCAGAAGACGGAGTGGTTGACGTGTCCGCCGAGGTTGAACGCGAGGTTCTTCTCGTGCAGGTTCACGGCGGCGAAGTCGTCGGCCGCACGGGCTGCCGCGAGCTTCTCGAGGGCGGTGTTCGCGCCCGTCACGTACGCGGCGTGGTGCTTGTCATGGTGCAGCTCCATGATCCGGCCCGAGATGTGCGGCTCGAGAGCCGCGTAGTCGTAGGGCAGATCCGGAAGCGAGTAGTCAGCCATGCGTGAGTACACCTCTCCTGCGTCGGTCCGGGACCACCTGTCGTGGTCCGCTCTGTACAAGGAACGGGCGGCTCGCCGTTACGGCG
>NZ_JBFULY010000056.1:0-1183 GCF_054049655.1 Cellulomonas sp. P5_C5
GAGCTGGGCGGCTGCTCCGTCGCGGGCCCCCGCACCGGCAGCGGCCGGGCGCTCGCCCGGGTGGGGCGCTGTGCGGGCTCGTCGGCGCCGGCGTCGGGCACGGCGCGCGTCGGGACGCGGGGCGTCGGCACCTCGTGCGCCGACGACGCCGCGAGGTGGGCGGCGGCCGCCGCGACGTACTCCGCGACCCACGTGGGCGTGCACCCGGTGCGCCAGCGCGTCGCGACGTCGGCCAGCGGCAGTGCGGCGTCCTCGCCCGACAGCGACACGACCGCGGGGGTGGGTGCGGTGCCGGCGGTGCGCAGGGCCCAGCGGGAGCCGGGGACGCGGGCCACGACCAGGTCGCCGACGCCGACGCCCAGCGCCATGACCATCCCCTGAGGGATGGGCGCGTCGGGCTCGGCCGCCCAGCGCGTCCGGGTGGCGTGCAGCAGCGCACCGACGGCGTCGACGTCCGTCAGGTCGGCGCCGCTGCCCCGCAGGTACTCACGGGCGCGGTCGAGGTGGCCGACCTCGTCGGCGGTCAGGTGCCGGACACCGGGCGGGGTGCCGTGGGCGCCGGACGCGGGAACGGACAGCGTCGGGCGCAGATCAGTCATGCGTGCGGATCGGCCTGCCGGAGCGCTCCCTTGAGCGCGCCGGGCGTGGTTCCACCGGATGGCGGTGACCGATGCCGCCGGCCGCCCGCGCGCTCGGCGGGGGCCGGGGGGTGCCGGTTACCCTTGCTGGCGGACCGAAGCCGCCGCCCGCCCCTGGAGAGCGMCATCCGCCGACCGTCGCGCAGCATCGTCGCTGTCGTCGCCGCCGCCCTCGTGGTCGGCGGTGCGGGTGGTGCGTGGGCGTGGACGGAGCGCGAGGACCGCGTCGCCGCTGAGCAGGCCGCGACGCAGGAACGTGCGGCCGATGCGCTCGAGGTGCAGGCCGCCGATGCCGCGGCGCTCCAGGCACAGGCCGCCGACGTCGCCGCCGTGCACGCTGCGACCGTCCAGGCCGACGCCCTGGGCGCGCTCGCAGCCGCCGCCGAGCACGCGCGCGGCACGGTGGCCGCGACCGAGGGGCGGGTCGCCGACGACGCCGTCCGACAGACCCTCGCCGCGATCCTGGCCGACGCCGACGCGACCCTCGCGTCGACGAGCCCGCCCGCCGCCGACCCTGCCGCCACGGACCCAGCGGCCACGGACCC